>CAZRXT010000196.1:0-2039 GCA_964604035.1 uncultured Prolixibacteraceae bacterium
AAAATTGTTGGTAACTAATGCTTGCAAATTCCATTACCATTTTTTCATTCTTAATAGTAATTATCCCTGTGTAATTGCAAGTAGAATTGCCCGATAAGTCGAAACTGTTCTTATAAATGATCTTCCCATTTTCTTTGTTCGAATACAAATAAGCCGGAATTAATCCATAATTAATTGCGAGCCATTCCATTGATCGATTGAAAAGCACATCCATCGAGTTGCCTGTAAAATCGGTCAGGAACGAATAGTAAACTTCACCTTTCTGATCAAAAGGTAATTCAGTGTATTTGCTTGGTTCATTAACTGTTTCTCTCCATTTTATACCAATCTTCGAAAATTCTTCAGGCGAAATTTCATTCGAAATAACCTTTTGGTGCAATATAGCTTTCTCTATCGAGTCGGTTTGGGCATAAAGGCCTGAGCAAACAAAGAAGAGCGCAAAAAGAGATATTAGATTTTTCATATCCAGTCTATTCTTCGTCAGAAGGTTCATCGAAAATCTCGATAACCTCCTGAATTGTCATTATTTCTTCTGAAAAACGTTCAATTAGATCGGTTGTATGGTGGGCAAACAAAAGGAACTGGGTTTTAGCCGGTCCGTTTGCAAGACGTATAACCTGAGCGCAATTCATGTTCTTCAAAACCTCTTCGGCATCATCAATTGCAAATAGTTTGATGCCGCTTAAATCTAAAGCATACAACGAGTAAATTTGGTTCAAACGTTTAGTGGTTCCAATCACAACATCAGAGCCCATGTAAATACGATCTTTCTGAATGTCGATCTTCTCATTTTCACAAGCCAGGTGCACGCGCAAATCGGTGTATTCGCCCAAACGCGAAAACTCATTTTTCATTTCAATTGCGCTATCGGTATCGGGAACAATTATAACCGCCCTTGGTGTATCGTTGAGCGATTTCTTTAACCGTTGTAGAACACTCACCACAATTGTAGTGGTTTTACCACACCCCTCTCCGGCAACGCAAAGCAAATCGCGGCCACTTTTAATTTTAGGGATACAAATCTTCTCAAGTTCAGAAAGTTCTGTAATCTCATTGTTCTTTAAAGCTTCAGCAAGCTTAATATCGAGCATCTTATCCATTATTCGAATCTAATTTATCTGGTAATCAGTTAGCAAAAGTAATTAAAAGGCAACCATCTCAAAACGATGCGCCACAATAGTGTTCATGGTTTGAGTATCGAAAAAATTTCGGTTCGAAGAGAACCTACAATCATTAAACAATTAGAAACCTTGGACTTTCAGCCATTTTTTGCAAGCCTCGGGCCAAGCCGATTCTGTACCGTTCGATCGTCCCAGACCGTAACCATGGCCGCCATGCTGGTAGATGTGTAGCTCGCACGGAACATTAAATTTTTTCATTGCCAAAGCGTAGTTGATGCTGTTCTGAACGGGAACAACATTGTCGTCGAGCGAGTGAATTATAAATGCAGGCGGTGTTTGAGCGGTTACCTGCAACTCGTTTGAAAAGCGTTTCACCTGCACTTTGGAAGGATTTTCGTCCAAAAGAAACAATCGGGAGCCTGAGTGGGTAATTGCCGAATCCATAGAAATGACAGGATAAATTAACAGCGAAAAATCGGGGCGCGCACTTGTTGTATCGATAGGTTCGTAAACTTTTTCGTTGAAATGGGTTGATGCGGTTGAAGCCAAATGCCCACCAGCCGAGAAACCCATAATCCCAATTTTATTTGGGTCGATGTTCCATTGGTTGGCATTACGGCGAACCAACCGAATGGCTTCCTGTGCATCTTGCAACGGACCAACCGATTTATCTTTCATAATTGCATCATCGGGCAGGCGGTATTTCAACACAAATGCCGATATTCCAATTGAATTAAACCATTCGGCAGTCTGCTTTCCTTCGTGATCAATTGCCAATCCCCAATAACCACCTCCGGGACAAATTACAACAGCCGTTCCGGTGTTTAAACTTGGTTCTGCAGGATAATAATCGAGCCTTGGATTTGCAACCAAGCGTGTTTTAGTCCACCCGTCGTTCGAGTCGGTGGTTTCAATATA
>CAZRXT010000196.1:2139-4859 GCA_964604035.1 uncultured Prolixibacteraceae bacterium
TTTTCAATCTTCATAGTGGTGCTTTTTCTTTAGCTCTATTCTAAGTTGAAGTTGCATGATGCCTAAAAAATGATAATTCTATGTCGTTAGAATAAGTGAAATTTCCATGTGTGAGATAGAAGATCGTAAAGTTGGAAAAACTAAAGGCTGCCCAACTAATTGGACAGCCTTTTCTCATTGCAATTACTTGTAACGAGTAACATCTATTTCTAACCTAAACTATGGAGTTAAAAAAATGAATGAAACTATTTCTAAAACTCTAACTCTATTATAAAACATTAATATCCAGGATTCTGATAAGCAGCTTTTTCATCTGCGGCCATTTCCATACCATCGAGCTGACCTTGAGGAATTGGACGCAAATAGTGATGGTTATCAATAAGACGAGTTACAGTTTTTGGAGTATGATCTCCAATTGCTGTACCGCAAATTGAATAAGTTTTTGCAATAGTTCCCCATGTTTGAGTACGAACTAAATCGTACCAACGTACACCTTCACCATAATATTCGCGTGAACGTTCGGCAAGTATGTAGTTAATGTCGATAGTAGTTGGAGTAGCAGCAACCATTTCGGCACTGTGATCTTCAACTTTAGCAACATTACCATTATTGTCGAATTTCCATTTTCCTGCACGTGCACGTATCACATTGATTAAATCATACGCTGTTTTTCCTGCAACCGTTGTTGCTCCTTTAACCGCAGCCTCAGCAGCGATAAAATACAACTCAGAGAATTTCGCAATAGGGAAAGGACGGGTAATACTGCCATTTGGCTGTCCCAGTCCAGAGCCATTGTCGGTACGATAGGTGCCAATTTTATAACCAAAACTAGGATACACAACCCTGCTAATTCCGCTAGGAGCAATCACCCAATCAGCTCTTCCTGGCACTTCGGCAGCACCAATACCGCTACGATCTGTTGCTGCTCCAGGAGTAAAGTATGTGAGAGGTGTAGCTGGTTCTTCGTCAAGAAATGAGAATACGGCATCTCCCTGTTTGATTTGCATATCGTTAGCATTGTATAAAGTTGCATTTGTGATGCCTGCTTTATTCCAGTTGCCACGATAAACAGTAGTAAATGTACCGTCGTAACGTGAATCAGTAGCTTTGTCGGCAAATGTTTTTGTAAACACTTCGATAGGAGGTGCCATACGAGTCCAAGGACGACCAAGATGTTGCTCGGCTTCACGTTGAACAGGATTACATGCAGTAGGTGCAGCCCATGGTGTTTTTGAGCTTGTCATTGCTGTATAACCCCAAGTTACCATCCATGCTGCAAAGTTATCAGAGCTTCCTCCACTTGCGTAAGAAGGATCGGCATCGTCGAAATATTTATTTCCTTGTGTGTGGTCGGCATAAAGAAGCATTTCTTTATTGCGGTCGTTTGTAGCAACACTTACATCGTAGAAAGTGGCACATAAGCCATAAGCTCCCGGATTGTCGATAGCAGATGTAGCAATATCATAAGCTTTCTGGTAATACCAGGCTGCATTATGCCCATCAGGATCAACACGGTCGCAAGTAGGATAAGTAGGAATGTTATTTGGATTTTCCAACCACCATCCGTAGGTAAGATATGCTTTTGACAGATAAAGACGAGCTGTTGTTTTTGTTAAAGATCCCGTGTAACGACCGGCATCTGGCAATTGGTCAACAGCAGTCAACAAGTCAGGGAAAATTGCTTTGGTATAAACTTCAGGAACAGTGTTACGAACAGAAGTACGCACAGATTGAGTATTAAACTTCAACTCGCCCGCACCAAGATCAAGAGGAACACCGCCAAAATTCTGTACAAGATAAAAATACCAGAAAGCACGGAAGAATTCTGCCTCAGCAATAAGAGCCTTAGAAATAGTTCCTATCGAAGTAGCGTTTTCGATAATACCGCTGGCTGTATTGATAGCAGGGAATGCAGTACCCCACAAACCAGATGCATCGCTGGCACTTGCAGTAATAATGCCTTCACCAGAGATATCCATAATTTTAAAATTTCCTTGACCACCACTGGCGGCCCATGTTGCTTCATCGGTACCGGTGAGGCCGTTACTATAAAAATATGCATTTCCCCATAAGCTACGAGTAAAAGCATATTCAGCTGTTAATCCGCCCATAACGCCCGCTTCTGTTTTGAAATAATCGGGAGTATAGATGCTACGTGGTTGTTCTTCAAGAATATCAGAACACCCCACAAGGAATAACGACAGTAGAGCAGAAGCAATTATTGTTTTTGTATTTATATATTTCATTTTTTACAGTTTTTTAGAATGTTAAACTTATACCGAACAATAAGTTACGAGTAGAAGGAGTATTTGTTCCTATAGTTAACAAACGTTTCAGAGAGCCAGAATAAGGAGTTGCAGCATTTTCATTGCCATAAGAGTTTGTTTCAGGATCCATACCCGATTCTCTTGTATATGGTGAGAACACAATAGGGTTCTGAACGGTGCAGTAAACACGCAATTTCTCAATGCCTGTTTTCTTTAACCACTTGTCGCTGTCGAGATTATAACCAAGAGTAATAGTTCGTATTTTGAGGTACGATCCATCGAAATACCCCAACGTGCTTCCATATTTGGGGTTATCACCACCAAGTCCGTTTGGTCTTGGATATTTTGCATCTGTGTTATCTTCTGTCCAATAGTCTACTTTTACGTTGTTGCCCGATCGCGTATTCATGTTGTTCAGGTAACCTGCTGATCCATAAAGAAAACTATTAACAA
>CAZRXT010000197.1:0-4858 GCA_964604035.1 uncultured Prolixibacteraceae bacterium
TTGCAATATTTCGAATTGATATCATATGCTTGTTTAAAAGTCGCGCAAAAGTAGGGTTTTTTATCTGATTTCGATTTTAAGAGTATTTTATTGCTCTTTAATTACTGATGAAACAACGATTTGTTAACAATGTTCATTTTTTACATAAAAAGACATTGAGGCCTTTATGCACAGTATTTTGTTATATATTATTTTGTATGGAAAAAAGGGGAGAGGTTTTCAGAAGAGTTTTATTCCTGCTGAAATAAGATACATTCTATTAGTGGCAGAAATATTGCTTTCATCAGTAAATATATTGAAACTGCTTTCTACCCGTGCGTCAATTGTTAAAAACCATAAGTCAAAACCAATTCCGGTCTGAATACCTATGTAATTATCTTTAAGTTCTTCAATATTAAAATCGAGCAATTCGGAAGTTTCGGCCGAGGTTATATACGATAAAACTGGGCCTCCAAAAAATCTGAAATTAAAAATGGGTTTGTTGATTAAATTGACTCCAATTAAAATTGGAACATCAATAGTTTGATACGACAAATCATAAATAGATGTAGAAATGTCGCCTCCTTTTGTGTTAAAATAGACTTCTGGTTGAATATACATTCTCCCTAGACCTGCACGAACAAAAGCGCCTGCAAAGTAGTGATTTACTTCACTTTCTTCAAAAAAATCGTCAACATTGGTTATTAAAGATGAGCTGTTGGCTCCAAGCTTTAAACCAATGTTTACAGGGCTTTGACCATATAGCCCAATAGCCGAAAAAAACAAGAAGATGGGCAACAATATCCTTTTCATCTCATCAATTTATATGTAAAAATAAGCAAAATAATTAATTGCAGAATGGGATAAATGTCAAAACACTACAAAACAAAAAAGGTTACTGAATTCAGTAACCTTTATAACGATGATTATAACTTATTTATTTTACGAAATCTTTTAATGTGGCAGACAATTTTTTTCGTGTAAAGAAAATTCTGCTTTTAACTGTTCCTAGTGGCAGTTCTAATTTTTCAGCAATTTCTTTGTATTTGTATCCATCCAAAAACATTTGAAAAGGAATACGGTATTCATCTTCTAAAGCTGCTATGCTCTTTTCTATCTCATTGGATGAGTAAAACGACTCAGGTGAGGGATATAGCTTGTCCTTAGCCACTAAAAGGTGAAATTCGCTATTTGATCCACTAAGACTATTTCTTGATTTTGATGCTTTCCTATAGTCATTTATGAAAGTGTTTTTCATAATGGTGTAAACCCAAGCCTTGAAATTTGTATCCTCCGAGAATTTGTCACTATATGTTAATGCTTTAACAAAAGTTTCTTGTAATAAATCATTAGCTCTGTCACTATCCGAAGTAAGGCTTAAAGCATAATACTTCAAATTCCTTTGCAGGCTTAAAAGGTTTGAATTGAATTGAACTTTTGACATATAATTTAGTTTTATTGGTTGTTATAAATATGTATCAAAGATAGAAATAAATAAAGATAAAAATATCCTTAAGTGTTAATTGTTGGTTTGATTAAACATGATTTAACATTGATGCTATTCTTATTTCGATATATAAGTTAGTTATAATTTGGATATAAGTCAAGGTTAATGATTTTTTGTAATGTAAATCAAATGCTTAATGATTCTGATTGTGTGGTGTTGTAGATTTTTTAATTTGAAAATTTATATTCTAAAAGAATTATTTGGATGAACAAAATCACAAAAAGTTCAAAACAGGTATATATTTGGAGCTTATTTTTAACTAATACATTAAAATGAGAGAAGTATTTAATTCAAAAAAACAGTCATTAACCTTTCGACGGTGGAACAGTAAGGGATATTCGGTTTTTTGCAGCTTAAAGAAAGTAGTAAGAATAGGTTGTCTATTAGCTATTTATCTTAGGTTTGCTAATCACGATGTTCTTGCGGCTCAGGTTGATACAACATCTGTAGTTCAGAGTTACGACCTTGAATCTATTGATGTTACATCGGATCTGCTACCCGAGACTTATTCAAATTTGAGTAGGGTAGTGGTTGAAGTTTCTAAAGCGGAGATTGAGCGGGCGGCCATCTCGTCAATTAATGAGTTGCTCGAATATGCCTCGAACATCGACATCAGGCAACGAGGTATTAATGGTGTTCAGGCCGATGTATCCATTCGTGGAAGTTCTTTCGATCAGGTTCTTATCTTGCTAAATGGGGTAAATGTAACCGACCCTCAAACGGGGCATCACAATTTAAACCTTCCTATTGATTTTTCAGTTGTTGAGAGTATTGAAATCCTAAAAGGTCCTGGTTCTTGGAAATTTGGACCTGGCGCATTTGGTGGTGCAATCAACTTTATCACAACGAATTCAAAAAATCCTTTTCTGAAGATTGAACTTGAAGGCGGCAATTTTTTGCTGAATTCAGAAAAAGTATCTGCAAATTTTGCAGTTAAAAATTCAACCCATCTATTATCTGTAAACCATTCTTCATCTTCGGGTTATGTTGATAATACGGATTTTGATAACACTAATTTCTTCTATAGTGGAAAAATTTCAAATCGGAATAATGAAGGTACTTTGCAAGTTGGTTACTCCGATAAAAGTTTTGGGGCAAATAGTTTCTATTCAGCTAAATACTTGAATCAGTACGAAGAAACCCAAACACTTCTGACTTCATTGTCGATTAAGACAAGTGTCAATAAATTTCAACTGGAACCTAAATTTTACTACCGAAGGCATAACGACAGGTTCTTACTTTTTCGTGATAATCCTAATTTGTATTCAAATTATCATACGAATGATGTTTTTGGTTCAAACCTGTTTGCAAGTTATATTCATAACTCAAACTCGGTTACAACTTTTGGTGTTGATTTGCGGTCAGAAACAATTTGGAGTAACAACCTTGGCGAAATTGTTGTAAATCAGGTGAAAAGTCCTGTAAACGATACAATTTTGCTTAACCGCTTTCATTCAAGAACAAATTTTTCTTCGTTTGTTGGGCACAAAAGATACTTTTCGAAGTTAATGGTCAATGTGGGGCTAAATTTGACCCGAAATAGTGACATGGGCTTTAAATGGTTTATTTACCCTGGAGTAGATTTGAATTATCAGTTTAACGAAAAATCGTCAGTATTTGCATCTGCCAATAAAACCATGCGAATGCCAACATTTACAGAGCTTTATTATTCAAGCCCAAGTAATGAGGGCAACCCAAACCTTTCGGCAGAAGAGGCAATTGGATATGAAGTTGGATATCATTATAAATCAAATGGTCTTAGTTGTTCTGTTGCAGGTTTTTTTAGCCAAGGTAAAAACATGATTGATTGGGTTAAAATAAATCTTGATGAAAAATGGAAGACATTGAATTATACGAGATTAAATACTTTGGGAGTAGAATTTTCGGCAACAGCTGATTTTAGAAAATTGATGCCCGATCAAAAATTTATTAATACACTCAAAGTGAATTATACATTTATTAATCAAGATAAACTTGAAACCGATTATATATCAAACTATTCTCTTAACTATTTAAGACACAGGTTTGATATTGATCTTAACCATTCTATCTGGAAGAATATCTATGCGAACTGGCACGTTAATTTTTCAGACAGAAATGGTGAATATGAAAAAATTGTAGATAAGGTTTCGGTTGGAATGACCGATTATAGACCATTTATTACCTCTGATTTGAAAATAATGTGGAATTATTCTGGTTGGATTGTATATGGAAGTGTTAATAATATTTTTAACAAAGAATATTTTGATATTGGAAACATCATTCAACCAGGAAGATGGATTAAAATTGGTATTTCAAAGACTTTCAATTTAAAATAAGAATAAATTCACTGGAAACATTTTTATTATCTTCGGCAAAAATTTTAAAGTAGTCTTTAATATGTTAAAAGAAATTCTGGCTATTTCTGGACAACCAGGTTTGTTCAAATTAATTTCAAAGGGTAATAATTCAATTATTGTTGAGTCGTTATTGAATGGAAAAAGGTTTCCGACTTTTTCAACGAATAAAATTATTTCACTTGAGGATATTGCTATTTATACAAATTCAGGTGAAGTTTCATTGAAAGAGATTTATAAAAAAATTCTGTCGGATGACGAATTGAAAAAAGGAATTGATCAAAAATCTTCATCAAACGTTTTGAAAGAGTACTTTCTAAAGGTTTTGCCCGATTACGATCAGGATAGAGTATATGTTTCAGATATGAAGAAAGTTATGCAATGGTATAAAATTCTTTCCGAAAAAGATTTACTCAATTTTGATGAAGAAACTGAAGTTAAATCCGAAGAATAGTATATAAGAAGGCCATGTAACAGTGGCCTTTTTATTTGAATAAACTCAGCTCATTTTGCTGGTGTTTAATTAAAAGCCTTCTGAAAAGTTCAACCGTTGCAAGAGCATCGCCTTCGGCTCGGTGTCTTCCGTTTATATTGATATCTAAATCGTTGCAGATTTTGCCAAGAGAATAAGATGAATGACCCGGAAGTAGTTTTCTTGAAAGTACGACTGTACAAACCGTTTTTCGATTGAAGTTGTACCCTAAATCGTGAAACTCTTTTTTTATAAAATTGTAATCGAAACCAACATTGTGGGCAACAAAAATTTTGTTTGCAGTAATTTCAACAATTTTTCGGGCTATTTCATAGAATTTGGGTGCATGAGCAACCATTTCATTTGTAATTCCAGTCAGATTTGAAATGAAAGGTGGAATATAACATTCAGGATTAACGAGCGTTACAAAAGAATCTGTAATTTTTTCTCCATCGAATACGAAGATTGCAATTTCAGTTATCTTTCCTGAATTATTGCTTCCTCCGGTGGTTTCTATATCAATAACAGTATACATGCACCCAAAAATAGCGAATAATTTTTCAT
>CAZRXT010000198.1:0-4854 GCA_964604035.1 uncultured Prolixibacteraceae bacterium
AAAACAGTTAAAAACTCACAGTTTGCTCAACCATTGTTCGAGTTCTCAGGTGCTTGTGCCGGTTGTGGTGAAACTCCATACATCAAAACCATTACCCAATTATATGGCGAACAAATGATGGTTGCCAATGCTACAGGTTGTACTTCAATCTATGGTGGATCGGCTCCTTCAACTCCATATTGCAAAAACAAAGTAAGCGGACAAGGTGTGGCTTGGGCCAACTCGTTGTTCGAAGACAATGCCGAATATGGTTTTGGTATGAACGAAGGTGTAAATGCACAACGCGACCGCCTTGCCATGGTTATGACCGACGCTATTGCCGCTGGTGTTTCTGATGCCGAAAAAGAAGCTTTCACCGAATGGTTGGCTGGAAAAGACAATAGCGAAGCTTCAAAAGCTGCTTCTGCAAAAGTTTTAGCAGCCATTGAAGGTTCTAAAAGCGAAACAGCTAAGGTTATCATCGGGCTGAAACAATACCTCGTTAAAAAGTCACAATGGATTTTTGGTGGCGACGGATGGGCTTATGACATCGGTTACGGTGGCCTCGACCACGTACTTGCCAGCGGAAAAGACGTTAACGTTTTGGTTCTCGATACCGAAGTTTACTCAAACACCGGAGGTCAGTCATCAAAATCGACCCCAGTTGGTGCCGTAGCTAAATTTGCTGCATCAGGAAAAAGAGTTCGCAAAAAAGACCTTGGAGTAATGGCTATGAGCTATGGTTATGTGTATGTTGCTCAAGTAGCAATGGGTGCTAATCAATCGCAGTATTTCAAAGCATTGCGCGAAGCCGAAGCTTATCCAGGACCATCGTTGATCATTGCTTATGCTCCTTGTATCAACCATGGATTACGTTCAGGTATGGGCAAAACTCAACAAGAAGAAAAACAAGCTGTTGAATGCGGATACTGGCACTTGTTCCGTTACAACCCAGAGATGGAAGCTGAAGGTAAATCTCCATTTTCATTAGATAGCAATGAGCCTGATTGGAGCAAATTCCAAAACTTCCTTGCAGGTGAAGTTCGTTACTCTTCGTTGAAAAAACAATTCCCAGCAGAGGCTGACGACCTGTTCAAAGCTTCGGAAGAAAATGCGAAATGGCGTTACAATTCATACAAACGCATGGCCGACCAAAAGTGGGGTGAGTAATTTAGTATAAACAAAAATTTGCCTTAAATAATGAACCGCTCTTCCGAAAGGAGGGGCGGTTTTATTTTGTGAAAATTCTAAATCAAAGTTCTCTGATTTTAGGAAACAAAAAACATTTCTGTATTCAAAAAGAATTGAATTGCAATAAATTAAACCACACACATAACACAAAATCAAAAAAGAAAATTGTCAACGTTTGATTTAACTGTAAATGATAAAAAAAGGGTTTGAGCGAAATGCCCAAACCCTTTTTTGTATCGAGGATGGTAGTTATTACCAACCAGGGTTTTGAGTTAATGAACCACTTGTATTATCAATTTCTGTTTGTGGAATTGCCCAAAATTCATTTTTACCAGGCACAAAAACATCGCCAAATTGCTCTCTAACAGTAACATTAGTTATTGTTCCATCTTCGTTAACTTTTGGATGTGTATTTGTAGCGTATTGCAAAGCTTCGTCGATAAGAACTTTCTTAGCACGACCGGTACGGACAATGTCGTAAAACTGGTGGCTTTCGAATGCTAGTTCCACTCTTCGTTCTGCATAAATATCTTCGAGTGAAACAGCTGAAAGATCTTTTGGGAAACCAGTGTTTCCTGAGTTTCTTGCTCTTGTTCTTACTCTGTTGATCCAAGCAAGCGCATCGCTGGTATTTCCTGCATGAACTGCGGCTTCTGCACCTATAAGTAATAAATCGGCAAAACGGAAATACTTTGTATTTTGAGGCATATCGCCTAATCCTGCACGGTTCATATCAAAAAAAGGATCTGTAAAGTACTTCCATGTAACATTGCCCGTTGCTGGGTCGTTATAGAATGGATCGACATAAACAGAATCGGGGAACATTGCACGATCAGCCTCCTTGGCATAATAGTAAGGAACCTTATCTTCAGGAGTAACAACTGTCAATTTAAACCTTGGATCAACAATTTTCCCTTCGCTGTCAACACCACCAATGTTTTTATAAGCCGTTTCAACAAAGTACCTGGTTGGAAGAATAAAACCCCAGAAATGTTCAGTTGTAACTTCCTTCGTTGTTTTAGTGGCTGGGTCGTAGGTAAATGTTTTTACACCACGAGGGCCGTAATAACGAGGCAGGATATTGCCTTCTTGAGTTCCGAAAGCACCGTCGCCATCCATAAAATGTTGAACATCAAAAACACTTTCTTCGCAATTATTGGCTTCAGGTTGCCAAATCCATTTGTAACCGGGGACTTCAGCTTGAAATTCTCCATTTTTACCGATGCGGGTAATTGTGAACTTTTCGCCATTTTCGCCCATAAGTTTATAAACACCGGAGTTTATAACTTCTTTTGCTGTGCTATATGCTTTGTCCCATTTCTCCTGATAGAGATAAGTTTTGGCCAACATCGCTTTTGCAGCATTGCTTGTTGCACGGCCAATGTTATTGGCATCGTAACTTGCAGGTAAAAGAGTTGCTGCTGTAGCAAAATCGTTCTCAATTCTCTCCCAAGTATATTCTAATGTTGGACGTTCCTGATTCCACTCTTCAGTTAAAAGAACATGATCGATAAAAGGAACGCCTTTAAGTTGATTGTTGAAAGTTCCTTGTAATTGAGGAAATCCACCAAAGTTGATTTGAAGTTTGAAATGGAATAAGCCTCTTAAAAAGGTTGCTTCTCCAACTAACCTATTTCTCAACGTTTCATCAAACCCTTCAATTGGTTTGTTTAAATAATTAATTACTAAATTACAACGGTAAATTCCTTGATATAATGTAGCCCAACCTGTAGACCAAAAAGTATTTGTAGGAATTGCAGTGAAGTCGGTAATACGCTGTAACATAGGTTGGTCACCACCTCCTGGTTCACCTCCAGCAAGAGCATCGCCCGAGCATGTTGTGCCGGCTAATTCAATTCGTTCAAGAGCTTCACCCCGTTGCAGAATATCATAAGCTGCGTTTATTCCTTGTACAGCACCATCTTGAGTAGTGTAGAAAGCTACATCGGTTGGGGTATGTGGTTTTTTATCCAGAAAAGCCTCTTCATTGCACGATACAATGAATAAAGACATTATAATGAGGATTATAAAATTATTTTTCATTTTCATTTGATATTATTTTTCAATTGTCAATTAAAACGTAAGATTCAATCCAACAGAAACAGTTCTGGCAATTGGATACATACCACGGTCAATACCGATGTCGAGCATGCCTCTTCCTGTTCCGATTTCTGGATCAAAACCTTCGTACTTACTAAAACAGAATAAGTTTTGTCCGCTTACGTAAACATGAACTTTTTCAATTCCTGCTTTTTCTCCAATTTTTGAAGGTAAGCTATAGCCAAGCATTACGTTTTTGATACGGAAGAAACTACCATCTTTAATGTATCTATCAGAAAAACGCATGTTGTAATCTTGCAATCCAACACGTGGCACATCAGTAATATCACCTTCTTGTTTCCAATAATTTTTAGCCGAATTCAACAAATTCCAGTAACCATTTCCACTCTGGAGGTAATTTAAGGTAGCCATGAAGATTTCGTTTCCATAAACACCTTGTCCAAAAATAGAGAGGTCGAAATTTTTATATTCAAATTTCAGGTTTAATGCATAAGTCAAATCAGGGTGAGGGCTACCAATAAAAGTTCTGTCGGCAGCAGTAATTCTGCCATCGTCATTAATATCTTTCATTTTAATGTCGCCTGGTTTAGCTCTTTTATTATCGAAAAAGATTTTTGCATCGCCACCATTAAGATCTCTTGCCTTTTTGTCTAAGTCGTCAATTTCGGCTTGATTTTGATAAATTCCATCGGTCTTTAAACCATAGAAGTAAGCAATTGGCATATCTTCTTCTGTTCTTGCAATAAAGTCTCCTGCACGGAATTGAGCTGAGCTAATTGGTTTTCCACCACCTAACGATTCTACATTATTTTTTATCGAACCTAAGTTGAAACCAACTTCATATTTGAAGTCGCCGCTACGTTCGCGATATGTTGCGTTAAATTCCCATCCTTTGTTCGATATTGAACCAACATTTACAGTAGGGTCAAATTGAATTCCGGTAAGTTTTGGCACAGGAACGGCAGCCAACATGTCGTTTGTAAAACGAAGAAAATAGTCTAAATTAATGTTCAATTTTGAATTCAACATGGTTAAATCAAGACCAATATTTGTTTGCTTGGTCGATTCCCACTTTACACCTGCATTTGCATAACCAGTTGGTGCTCCACCTGAATACCGAACCTGATTACCATAAGCTCCAAATGTTGTATTTAAACCGTAGCTAACATTTGTATAAGCAGCATAATCACCAATTTCCTGGTTTCCTAACATACCCCAACCAGCACGAAGTTTTCCAAAGTTGACGATTTGGTTTTTAGGGAAGAAAGACTCTTCGCTAAATTTCCATCCCATTGCGAATGAAGGGAAATTTCCCCAACGATTTGCTGATCCAAATTTACTTGAACCATCGCGGCGAACAGAAGCTGTTAAGTCATACTTATTATTGAACGAGTAAATTAAACGAGCCAAATAAGAAATCATTGAAGCATCGTAAGGAGTACCACTAAATTTACCGGTTGGAAGAGTACTTGCAACATCTTCGTATTGAAGGGTAGCTTTATCTCCGTTAGAAATTAACCAAAGATCTTCCGATTCGGGAACACCGTTAACTTGTCGCAAATTTAAGCGGTAAGAACTTTTCTGACGGGTGTAACCAAGTAAAAATTGAACATCGTGTTTTTC
>CAZRXT010000199.1:0-2587 GCA_964604035.1 uncultured Prolixibacteraceae bacterium
ATGTAATCTTCATCAATATCAGTTATTTTGCCAATTTTCCCATTGTAGAAAAGTTTCTCGTACGAAGGGTCATTCTTCACAAACATAACCTGCGAACCAATTTTAAGGGAAAGAAGTACATCGGTAGGATAAGCATATTCGGGAAAATCGCCGTCGATTGTGGCTCTGTACTGATGCACCTTGGCTTTGAGCTGTCCAAGTTTTACATCGTTTATTTGCTTCGACTGGAAATTGTGGGTCGTCAAGGTTATGTAACCTTCGTCGTCGGAAGGGTTAAAATTAGGCACATAGCGCGAATTTAGTAATTCAAGTACCTGATCGTCAATTCGGTTCTCACGAATACAATTCAGCATATCAATAAAACGCTGATCGCTTTGTCTGAAAATGTGAGTCAGTTCGATACCCACAAACTGCGACTGCTTTAAAGCCCTGCTGCTGAAAAAATAACAGGTATCGTAATAGCTTCTCAAAAGGCTCCACTCATCGTCTTTCACAACCGGGGCAAGCTGCTGCAAGTCGCCAATCATCAATAGCTGAACACCGCCAAAAGGTTTGCTGCGATCGCGAAAACGGCGCAACACCTCGTCAATAGCATCGAGCAAATCGGCCCGCACCATACTAATTTCGTCAATCACCAACAGGTCGAGACTTCTGATAATATTGATTTTCTCCTTGTTGAACCGTTTAATGCCGGCAGCAACACCACCATCGGTCTGCACTTCAACCTTGCGGGGTGAGTTTGGATCTTGTGGAATTTGCGGTCCAAACGAAACCTGAAAAAACGAATGGATAGTAACACCACCTGCATTAATGGCTGCAACACCTGTTGGCGCAACAACAACCATCCTCTTTGGCGAAACCTTCTTCAGGTTGTGCAAAAAAGTTGTCTTTCCGGTACCAGCCTTCCCTGTAAGGAAAATATTTTGATTGGTGTACTGAAGAAAATCGAACGCTAACTGAAGCTGAGGGTTGGTTTGGGTTTGCATGATGCTAATTTTTATTACGCTTGAGTCTACGAATTTAATCACAAACAAGAAAACAACGCATCAGAAGCAAAAAAAATGTTCCGTTCATATATAATCTTATCGAAATAGGCCTCTGACTATTCCTTTTTTGATGCCAAAACCCTAACTTATCAAATGATTTGTAGAAAGGTTCACCTTTCAAATTCAAAATCATTTATAGATAAGCATGGAAATTATCAGTAAATATTCAAAAGATCTTGAGCTTGCATTACTTATGCTTGATCGCGACTTGGCCGAAGAGATCTTTGTGAATGCGACAAAACAAAGTTCGCCAATTGAAGTTGCAGGTCAATTAATCTCGGCAACACTTAAAAGTATAGGAGAAGCTTGGGAAGATGGGCGGATTTCCCTATCGCAGGAATACATGAGCGGAATTATTTGCGAAGAACTTATTGACAAAATGCTTCCACCTACCAGTTTCGTCAGGATATCGCAACCACGAATGGCAATTGCAGTGTTTGAAGATTATCACATGCTTGGCAAACGCATTGTTCTTTCAACACTAAGAGCCAGTGGCTATGACCTGATCGACTTGGGCGGCGGAGTTACAACCGAGCAAGTTTTAGAAGCTGTTGAAAGAGAAAATATCAAGATCTTACTGCTTTCGGTGCTGATGCTGCCATCGGCACTACGGGTTAAAGAACTTAAACAGAAGTTGGAGAAAACCGATGTCAAAATCATTGTTGGAGGCGCTCCTTTCCGCTTCGACGAAGAACTTTGGAAAGAAGTTGGTGCCGATGCCGTTGGAAAAGATTCTTCGGAAGCTATTGAAATTGTTGCAAGAATGATGGAGGAATTAAAATGAGCACTAAAGAGATGACACCAATGGAACGGGTGCTTACAACCCTTTCGCACAAAGAGCCCGACCGTGTCCCATTGTTCTTATTGCTAACCATGCACGGGGCAAAAGAGCTGGGAATAAGCATTGAAGAGTACTTTTCGAAAGGCGAAAATGTTGTTGAAGGGCAAATACGCCTTCAGAAAAAATATAGGAACGACTGCTACTATCCATTTTTTCATGCAGCACTCGAATTCGAAGCTTTTGGGGGCAAAGTAATTTACTCAGAAGATGGACCTCCAAATGCAGGCACGCCTGTTATTACTGACATTGAAAAGATTGCAAATCTGAAACCGCCAAAAATTAGCGAATCAAAGATGTTGCACAAAGTGCTTTATTCCATAGAAAAATTAAAAGAGAAAGCACAAAACAACGTTCCAATAATCGGAGTGTCCATATCACCATTTTCGTTACCCGTTATGCAACTGGGGTTTGAAAGATACCTCAACCTAATGTACTTCAGAAAAGACCTTTTTAAACAGCTAATGCGTGTTAATGAGGAGTTTTGCGTAGAATGGGCAAATGCACAACTTGCAGCCGGGGCTACAGCAATCTGCTACTTCGACCCGGTTTCGTCGCCAACAATAATCCCGAGGGAATTGTACCTCGAAACAGGCTTCCCCATTGCAAAACGAACAATTGGCCGCATTAAGGGTGCAACTGCAACACACTATGCTTCGGGCAACTGCCTGCCAATTGCCGATCTGGTTCCTCAAACCGGCAC
>CAZRXT010000199.1:2687-4846 GCA_964604035.1 uncultured Prolixibacteraceae bacterium
AACTCTTTAGTACCTGAAATAAGCCACTTATTGCTTTCGGAAAATTATCCCGATGTTACAGTTAAAAGCTTCCCCGCAATTTGCGTTGGCTCTTGGCTTAGCAACGAGAAAATAACCGAAATGGTTGCCAACGATATTGATCAGTTCTCAAAAATAATAATCATTGTAAGTGCTTGCCGTGGAAAGAGAAACACGCCCCCACCCGACAATAAAAAGATCGAGATTATTCAGCTTGAGCAGTGTTTCGAAATTTTGCTCAACCTACCAACCATTTACCACTATTTCAAACAAGGGTATTATACTGTATCGAATGGGTGGCTTAGGAACTACAACCGGCACATTCGTGAGTGGGGCTTTGATCAGGAATCGGCAAGAAAGTTTTTTGGTGAAACCATTAAAAAGATTTTATTGCTTGACACTGGGCTGCCCGGCGACTACAAAACAAACTTAGAAGCCCTTTCCGAATACATGGGGTTGCCTTATGATACTATTCCTATTGGAACAAACCACCTCCAACAATTTCTCGACGTCCAGATTTTGAAATGGAGGCGAGACGTTGATTTTGAGTTGCAAAACGAACGCATTGCAAAACTAACAAACAAAAGTGCCGAATATGAACTTGTTTTTGGCCAACTAAAAAACCTTATCGACTTAACCGATGAAAAGTTAATAGTAAAAGAAATTTCATTGTTGGCCGACTTATTATTTGCACCAGCTCAATTATTTTACAAACAATACAACAATGGCATCGAAAAAGAAAAAGTTTATTTTAAGGGAGCCGATCTGCCAATTGAATTTAATCCTGCCGATTCGTTTAAAATTGACATAAAGCATCGTAATGAATTACTTGCAAGCTTCGAAATCATTAACGTTAAGTTTCCGCAACACATTAGGTCATATCAATCAATAATTCAAGTAATTGATCAGATAGGTGGATTATCGATAGCCAATGCCAGAAAATACTCGCAGCTCGAAGAGGCCAAAATCAACCTCTCTTTAAGCGAACAGAGGTTTAAAGCAATGTTCAACCAAGCACCCCTTGGAATTGCGCTAATTGATTCACACACTGGCCAAATTATAAATGTAAATCCAAAATTTACCGAAATACTGGGGCGCACACAAAAAGAGATGATTACCATTGATTGGATGAGCATTACCCACCCCGACGACATTAAGGAAGATCTTGATAACATGGCGCGCCTGAATGCCCACGAGATATCGGGCTTTCACATGTTCAAACGTTACATAAAACCTAATGGCGACATTGTCTGGGCAAGCATGACTGTTGCCCCTATCGAAGTTGCAGAAAACGAAGACCCACTTCACCTTGCTATGATTGAGGATATTACAGAGCAAAAACAAGCCGCAATTGCCCTAGCTAAAAACAACCAAAAGTTTGAATTCTTAAGCCGCTCGGGAACTGAAATGTTGGCATTACAAACGGAAGAGTCTATTATCGATTATATCACAAAAAAATTAAACGAGCATTACCCCGATGCAATTATCTTATTTTCAGCAATTGACAAAACAGAAAGTTTATCAACATTAAAAAGTATTGTTGGGGTATCTGTGAAAAGAATCAAGCAATCGATAAAATACACAGGCTTCGATTTCTTCAAAAAACAGTTCGACTTACTTCCACTACACCGCCAACTTTTCAAATCGGGCAAACTTCATTATTTCGAAAATGGATTGCCGGAATTCTCGGGCTACGAATTCCCTAAACTTGCAGCCAAAGCCATTGAAAAACTTTTCAGGATCAAACAAATTTATACCATTGGAATTAACAAGGACGAAAAGCTTTATGCAACCATCCATCTATTTAACCGAGGTGCGAAACCAATTACCGACAACGAATATGTCGAATCGTTTGTAAAGCAAGCAGGAATTGTAATTGAACGTAAACTTCTCGAGAACCTACTTGCCGAAAGCGAAGAACGCTACCGGTTGATTGCCGAAAACACCAGCGATGTAATTTGGTCGATCGACATCAATACTTTGAAATTTAATTACATAAGTCCGTCGATCATTAACTTAACTGGCTTCACCGTTGAAGAAGCTATGAGCAAATCCATTAGGGAAACGCTGGAAGAAAAATCGGCAAATTTTGTATTAACCGAACTTCCAAAACGAATTGAAAATTTTTATACTGGCAATTT
>CAZRXT010000200.1:0-4820 GCA_964604035.1 uncultured Prolixibacteraceae bacterium
ACGGAATGAACTCATCAATTATAAAAACATTAGAAGAAAGCAATATTAAACCAACGCCAATGCGGATGCTGGTTTTGGAGCAATTGATCATACAAAATCAGAATTTGTCGCTTTCGGAAATGGAAGAGTTGCTTTATCCTGCCGACAGAATTACGATTTACCGAACGTTGCAAACTTTCGTAAAACACGGATTGGCTCATTCAATTGACACATTGAACAATGGATCAATTTACGCGCTTTGTTCAAAAGATTGTCCTCTGGAGGCACATCAAGACAATCATCCGCATTTCTTCTGCGAATTATGCAAAAAAGTAACCTGCAACAACGATTTTGTTGTTGCAATTGAACGCCAACCAAATGCGCCCCAATACCACATCAATAAAGTAGAAATTACATTGAAAGGATTATGTCCTGATTGTGCCCGGAAGTAATTTTTGCAATCCTATTGCATAACATTGCGACTTACCTTTGCTTTCATAACAAAAACAAAATTGATTATGAATAAATTAGGTGTAATTTTTTCTTCGGTTCTCTTTCTTTCCTATGTAATTCTTTGGGGCATTAAGCGAAGAGAACTGCTGAAATTGGAAGGTGTTGATGCAAATGTGCTTTTCAAAGCAACAAAACCAATTCAAAAGTATTTCTCATCGCTTGGAAAAGTAATGACTGCACTAATTGTTGTAGTAATTATTGCCCATACCCTATTCCGAAACAAATTTGTATTGACAAATTATATTGAATGTATGGACAATTCCCTAATAAAAATTACTGGATTTGCAGTTGGCATTTTAGGACTTACCTTATGCCGCATAGCCCAGGTCACAATTGGAAAATCGTGGAGGGTTGGAATAGATGACGATGCAAAACCGGGGCTAATTACAAACGGAATTTACAAATTGATTAGGAACCCGACTTACACCGGACTTTTTCTTCTTTGTGCCGGAGTTTGGATAATAAACCCCACAATTCTCTGTGCCTTTTGGATTTATACTTTCTTCATTATGATTGAATTTCAGGTCCGTTGCGAAGAAGAATATTTAATTGCCCAGTATGGTAACCAGTATTTGGAGTATTGCAAAAAAACGAAACGCTACTTTCCGTTTTTGTATTAAAAGCAAAACCAGAAACGGCTGAGAAATTTCAAGCAAGTTGGACTCTGAATATTCTAAAATCAAAATCATTTATCTTTTGGTTACCGTTCTAAATGATATTCAAATAACTTTGTTCGAAATCAACAAAATGAAGCATAACCATGTTGAATAAACAAATTTCAGCTATTAAGAAGGTCAGGTTTATCTTATTTGTAGTTGCTTTTTCAATTACAAATTCGGTTTCAGCGCAAGAGAATAAGCCCATATTAAACTATTCAGTTTTTGCATCCGACCCCTCTTCGCACATATACCATATCGAACTTTATTGTAGTGGATGGATTACCGATACCATAAACTTCAAAATGCCTAAATGGATGCCTGGTTACTATCAGATAATGGATTACGCTAAAGGTGTCCAAAACTTCTCTTCGACCGACAAGGCAGGTAAAAAGTTTGTGGTGAAGAAACCTCAAGACGATACATGGCAAATTGTAACAAAGAAAGCTCCATTTTGGCTTAGCTACGATGTGAAAGCTGATCAGGAATTGGTTGCTTCTAACCTACTCGATTCTACTCATGGATATTTTATTCCGGTTGCTTCAATTATGTATATCGAAGGACATCTAAACACTCAAGTTACAGTAAATGTTGTTGATAATGGACGGTGGAACAATATGGCTTCTGGGCTCAATCGAATAAAAGGTGTGGCACATCAATATTTTGCACCTGATTTTTATCAGTTGTACGACTCGCCAATACTCATTGCAAATTATGAAGAACTTACGCCGTTTGTGGTTAATGGTATTGAACACCGTTTTGCAAATTATAGTTCTGGAGAGTTCGATCGTGGTTTGTTTATTTCTAATCTTCAGAAGATAGTTCAAACAACCGTTAACTTTTTTGGTGAAATACCTTACATGGAATTTACTTTTATAGGCATCCACGGCCGACAAGGTAGTGTTGTTCATCAAAATAATGCAGTTATCAGTTTCGAAGCGAATGATTTGGGCAACCCTGAAAAAATGAAACCTTCAATGTGTTTTTTCGCCCAAAAATATTTTCAACAGTTTAACGGAATACGGATCAGGCCTTTCGAGTTTGGAACTTACTCATTCAACATCGAAAATCGCACCAATATGCTTTGGGTTACCGAAGGTTTATCGGCATATTATGGAAATCTGATTGCAAAACGAGCCGGACTTCTCACCGAACAGGAAATTTTATCGGCATTTGGAATGAGTATTAACAGACTGGAAAACAACCCGGGAAGGTTTAATCAGTCGCTTATTCAGTCGAGCTACAACACTTGGAACAGCAAGCAAAATGAAAACCCCGGAAAAGCCGTTTTTTGCGAAGAAAAAGGGGCTGTTGTGGGGCTAATTCTCGATTTAGCTATCAGGAATGCAACACAAAACAAAAAGTCGCTCGACGATGTAATGCGTTTGCTTTATAATCAATACTATAAGAAAATGAACCGGGGCTTTACCGATGCCGAGTTTCAGCAAACATGCGAAATCATTGCAGGTACTTCGCTTTATAAAGAATTTGAATATGTGAATTCGACAAAAGAGATTGATTATAACCCATATTTCACAAATGTTGGTTTAACAATTAAAATGGAGGTAAATCCGGGGGACGGAAATCGTAAGTTCACAATTGCAAAAATTGCAAAACCCACTAAAGTCCAACAAGCATTTCTACTCAATTGGATTGGTAAGTAATTACAAATCAACTATAAATATTGAAGGATTGTTCTCAAATGAAGAACAATCCTTCTTTTTACACTAATTAGATCTTCTTCCCAATATAGAAAACATAGCCATAAAATGCTTTATACTTGCTGTACAATTGAGCTTCGTGGCGTTCGTTTGCTACAAGATTTTCAGCAGCTTTATTTCCAACGTACTTTTTCAAAAAAGCCTCTTGTGCTGCAACTTGTGGTGCATAAAAATGATCAGTCCAGCAGTTTTCGGGCAAAATAAATGTTGCAACAGGAATAAAACCAGCTTTTTGCATTTGTGCAACCTTGGTTGGAATTGTATCTATCTCGGGATAAGCGTCGACCCAAAATTTATCAATTTCGGCAGGACGTTCATCGGTAAACCACGATGCTTCAGAAACAGCAATATAACCACCGGTTTTCAGAAATTTGCGCCATTCGTTAAGACCACGCTCAAAACCAATATTATAGATCGCCCCTTCCGACCATATCAGGTCTAATTCGTCGGCTTCAAACGGAAGGTTATCCATCGAACCAACAACAGCTTCTACCCTATTCTGAAGATTCGAATTGCGGGCATTACAATTGAACTTGTCGACAAACGTGGGAAACAAGTCAATACCTGTGATATAACCCGGGGCATGTTGTGCCAGCACCATTGTTTGTCCGCCTGTACCGCAACCAATATCGGCAATACGCGATTCGCTGTTCAGATTATCGATGAAACTTAGAGCTTTAACCGTTATTTCGGGACTTCCCGGACCTTGACGTTCGGTACTTGAAAAATATTCGCATATTAAATTGATGTCGAATTCGTGAATCGAAGAATTTTCGTTACTCATGATGTTTATTTTTTTTGATTTGACTAAAGATCAATTCTTTACCAAACCACAATTTGTTATCAATGATATATAAATGAGATAACTCTGACAAGAATATGCCTGAGTTCAAATAAGGGATAACCAAAAGCAAAATGCTCAGGGTTATTTACTTCACCAAATCCAAATTAAATTTAAACATCCAAAGTTTTTAGATTCAACAAATATAAAAAATTTCAGGTAAGTGTTTATACATCGAGATAAAATTCAAAATTAACAAAATGCAAAGTTTTGCAATTTACCTCCGCCTTGATACCCGTTTCTATTTTAATTATATCCATCTTTGTGAAAATCAATAAATAAAGAAATAATCAGCATTCTTTTTTCATCAGTAGAACCCCAATATCAGGGCAATCATTTCTCATGAAAATTCAAATTAAGTAAGTGCATTCCTTTCTTCTTTATCGTTTTAAACACTCGGACACATTACAATATTGATCAATTTAAAATAGAGTAAAATGCAATATTAATAAGTTGCATTCATCAACAACAAATACTTACATATTTCAAGTTATTTACTAAAAAGATTCATAATGATGGAAAATGATTTTAGCCTACAAAAGTGGAATAATAAAAAAAACACGCTTCAAAAAAAATATCCACAGCTAACCTCTGCGGATTTAATTTGGCGACATGAAACAAAAAATGATCTGTACAGGTCAATCGCTGAAAAACTTGGCATGACAGCCAGGGCTTTTGAAGAAATAGTAGAGAGTTGCTAAGTCAATTTTCCTGAATAAAGCACACGAAAGGATGATAACCATTGATAGAATGGATGTCATCCTTTCTTTTTTACTACAAGATTATCAATTCTCGGCGTTGGACAGCATTTGACTCCCAATCAGATCAGCATCGAGATACAAAACCACTAAACTCATCAGTCGACAATTAATAAACTGAAATGCCGACCATAGTTTTAACTCTTAAACATGATTCATTTCAAGCATCGGAAAGAATAACGCGACACATAATTTTGTGGTTTATCAGCTTTAATTCGAACTATATTTCTTAACTTTTATTCTGAAATTAAGATGTGTAGCTGAAAAATGTTAATCCCAATAACCACTTCTAAAAAGGGGCGTTGCATAGAAAAAATTTAATTCTGACGATTATGAAACAAACTTATTTGCC
>CAZRXT010000201.1:0-4804 GCA_964604035.1 uncultured Prolixibacteraceae bacterium
GTTTTCCTTGTTTCAAATAAAATATTGATTCAGAATAAGAAGAATAATACTAAAGAATAAATTTTTGCTGAGTTTGGTTCTCCGTAAGGAGTGAAAAGGGAACCCCGTTAAAAACGGGGGCTGTACCCGCAGCTGTAAGTTCCGGTTGATGTAAGCAAACCGATCATTTGCTTAACCGATCGATCAACGTTTTTGAATATTAAGCCACTGTTCTAAGGCCAACGAACGGGAAGGCATCGAAAACGGGAACAAGCCAGAAGACCTGCCAAATTACGATTATAGCTTTCGGGATAAGAGCAACATGGTAACTTGTTTTTATTTGTTATTACGGTCCATCGTTCAGAATATTCTGGATCGAAGCCTCGAAAGTTTGTGGTTTTCAGCGATTTGTTAAACCATAAATTACTTAAAAATGAAAAGAAAGTTTCGTTTTATCTTGCTCCTGGCCTTAGGAGCTTTTAGTTTTCAAACCACGGCAATGGCCGATGAACTCGATTCGATGAAAAATTATAACATCGAACAGATTGAAATTAAGGCGAGTAGGATGAATGGTCAATTGAAGGATTTGCCACAGAAAGTGGAGATTGTTACGAGTGAGCAGCTTGAAAGTCTGCCGTCCGAGAACTTAGCTGAGGTGCTGAAACGTGCTACAAATCTTGATATTGTACAATATCCGGGCATTGCTGCTACAGTTGGAATGCGTGGTTTTTCGCCTAGTGCCCACTCGCGTAGCTACACACTGTTGCTCATTAACGGTAAGCCTTCGGGAACAACAAATCTCGCGTCAATTATCCCGTCTAATATTGAACGTGTTGAAGTGATCAAAGGTCCTTACTCAACCCTTTACGGTTCCGATGCGATGGGTGGTGTTATTAATGTAATTACCAAACAATTGGATGATAAACTTGGTGTGAAAGCTACTGTTGAAGGTGGTTCTTTTGGGTATTATCATGTCGATGCGTTTGTTAGCGGGGCGATCACCAAAAAACTTCATGCCGGAATTGGTGCAACAACTATGAAGCAAGGCAAGGATTACAAAATTGGAAAGAACAATTTGCTGAAAATGTCCGATTTGGAAAAACTTATCCTCGACAAAAATTCGTATGGCGATACCATGCTCAATTCGACTTACGACTTGAGCAACGTTAATGCTATTGTCGACTTGAAATTGAACGATAAATGGAAAGCCAATGCCGAAGCTGTTTATACGTTTGCCAATAATGTGCAGTTGCATGGAAATTACTGGGGTAGTTATGGGCAGAGTAAAAAGGAGATTAACCGATTGAATGTTTATGGCACGCTCAATCGCAAATCAGAAAGCAATATCTTCTCTGTTAGTCCATATTATACTCGCGAAAAAGAACCCAATTATTCGGATAATACAGTCAATGGTTTTGTTAGTTTCGAAAGCAATATCTCTGAATATGGAGTTCAACTGCAAGACCAGCATAAAATCAATAATTTCAATATATTACTTGGTTTTGATTACGGGGTTTATGATTATAAGTCGAACCGTTTTGAGTCGAAGGGAACGCCAGCTTCACCCTATAAACCCAATAACAAAAACAGCAATGCCGCTTTGTTTGCACAGGTTGCTTACAATACAGAAAAACTAAATATCAATGCCGGTGCCCGTTTCGATTATTTTAATTACCACATCGATGCTAACGATGCACTGAAGGCCTCCGAATCAGACAATACCTATAATACTGCAAATCCTAACATTGGAATTCAATACAAAATCAACGGAGAATTGAAAGTCCACACATCGTTCGGAACCGCATTTTCGGTGCCCGATGCGTACAAAACTTCTGGCAGCTATCATGTATCTGTTTACTATCCAGAATCGGATTACACTTGGTCTCAGTCGTATGTGGGTAATCCCGATTTGAAGCCCGAAAAATCGAATACTGTTGATTTAGGTGTGAAATACAATAATTTCGACAATGGAGTAAGTTTCGATGCCACCTATTTCTATACCAAGCATTTCGATAAGATTGTGGATTATACCCTTGCCTCTGGCGAGAAAAGTTTCAAAAATGCCAACAAGTCGATTATGGATGGTTTGGAGTTAGATGCACGTTACAATTTTGGCGTTTTATTCGATAGCCGCTTTGTGCTTGAACTTTACACAAACTGGACCTATCTGTTCGATGCCAATTTTACCCAAGCGTTGACCGGACCTGCCGGAGCCGACAGCATTGTTACTCAGGATTTGCAATTTGTTCGGAAAGCAAATGGTAATTTCGGTCTGTTTTTTAAAAACCAAATTGGGTTGTCTGGTGGGTTGAATGCCCGTTATGTTGGCTCACGTTTCGAGAAAGATAGCTTTGCAAAATTACGCCCGGAAATTACATCGGCTAACTATACCACTGAAGGAGGTTATGCAGCAAAAGACAAAATGCTGAAACATCCCGACTATCTCATTTTCGACCTTTCTGTAAATTATACATTCAAAAAACATTTCGATGTAGGTTGTTCTCTCTCAAATGTTTTTGATGAAAACTTCTCGGAGAAAGATGGTTACAATATGTATGGGCGACAGGTTCGGTTAAATGTTGGATATAAGTTTTAAAAAAGTAGTAATTATCCAATGTGTTTTATGTCGAATTAAGAAATATGATCAAGTTAAAATACAAGAATACAGATGAATAAAAAAATAAAACAAGCAGCAGTCAGTTTCTCTTTTTTGAGAAGTTGTACGGTAATTATGCTTCTTTCGGTTATGCTGGTTTCACCCGTAATTGTTTATGGGAAAACAAATCAGACTAAAGTAACTGTTGAGTTGAATTTCGGAGGAGATAAAGAAATCCGTAAGGTTGAAGTTCCATGGGAAAAAGGAATGACAGTACTTGAAGCGTTGGAACATGCTGCTAATGTTTCGACCCATCCCGTTGGAAATTACGTTTTTGTAGTTTCTGTCGATGGTGTTGAAGGAGAACGGGGTGTAATGGCTTGGTACTACAAAGTAAATGGCGAACACCCAAAAGAACTGGCTATTACCAATAAAGTCAAGGCTGGCGATACCATTACTTGGTTGTATACCAAAGACGTATGTTCTGCAACTGTCGATTGTAAAAAGTAGATAATTGACTATTGGAGATTGGTTCAAAAAATCCAATTTCCAATAGTCTATTCTTTAATTTGAAGATGAAATATGTTACAAATCAGATACTCACAATGTCAAAACCAGGAGGCTGTAAAGTGATCTTCATTACCGGAGGCCAGCGTTCGGGCAAAAGTAGTTATGCGCAAAAATTAGCCGAGAGCTTAACTGGAAACCCTGTGTACCTTGCCACTTCGCGTATATGGGACGACGAGTTCAAAGCCCGGGTTCAACGCCATCAGAGCGATCGTGGCGAAAACTGGCAAACCATTGAAGAGGAAAAGCAACTGAGCAAGTTGAATCTCGAAGGCCGGGTTGTTCTGCTCGACTGCATTACCCTGTGGCTTACGAACATCTTTTACGACAACCAATATCAGGTCGATCAATCGCTTGACGAAGCAAAACTCGAATGGCAGCACTTTACTGGTCAGAATTTTACGCTGATTGTTGTGAGCAACGAGCTGGGCATGGGCGTAATTCCCGAAAACGAAGCTTCGCGCAAGTTTGCCGACTTACAAGGTTGGATGAACCAGCACATTGCAGCTATGGCCGACGAGGTTTTCCTGATGGTTTCAGGCATTCCAGTGAAAATAAAATAATCAAAATAACAAACATTTATGACGACTTTAAGAGACCAACTTCAACACAAAATCGATTTTAAAACAAAGCCCCTTGGAGCACTAGGGCAGTTAGAAGACATCGCCTTGCAAATTGGGCTGATTCAGAAAACACTATCGCCAAAAATTGAAAAACCTACGATGTTGGTTTTTGCTGCCGATCATGGTTTAGCCGACGAAAAAGTAAGTCCTTACCCCAAAGATGTGACTTGGCAAATGGTTATGAACATGGTAACCGGCGGCGCAGCAATCAGTGTTTTTTGCAGGCAAAACGGATTCGATATGAAGGTGATTGATGCCGGTGTCGATTACGATTTTCCTGCCGATATGCCAATCATCAATTCAAAAATTGGACGGGGAACCAAAAATATGATCAACGAGCCGGCCATGACCACCGAAGAGTGTGAACTGGCTTTGTCGAAAGGTGCTGAATTTGTGAGGAATGAAGCTGCAAATGGTTGCGATACAATTGCTTTTGGCGAGGTTGGTATTGGAAACACTTCGGCATCTTCGTTGTTGATGCACCGCTTTCTGGGAATGCCTATCGAAGAGTGTGTTGGCGCAGGTGCAGGCATGGTTGGCGAACTGTTCAATTATAAAGTAAACGTGCTTACAAAGGTTGCTGAAAAATACAATCCGCAAACCCCGATCGAAACGCTGGCTACCTTTGGTGGTTTTGAAATAGCCATGATGACAGGAGCTTTTATTGAAGCTAAAAAACAAAATATGCTGATTTTGGTCGATGGGTTTATTGCCTCAGCAGCCATGCTCACGGCCAGTCAGTTTGAACCGGAGTTGAAAGAAAACTGCCTTTTCTGTCATAAATCGAACGAAAAAGCACACAAAGTTCTTTTGGAACGACTTGGTGTAGAGCCAATTCTTGATCTGCGTTTGCGACTAGGCGAAGGAACAGGGGCTGCTGTTGCACTCTCAATTGTCCGTTCAGCAATTGCCTTCCTTAACGAAATGGCCAGTTTTGAAGAGGCCGGTGTTTCGAACAAAGAATAAAACCCCTAAATCCCCTGAAGGGGACTTAACCAAACTGCGAAATAGAAAGAGTTGAGCATTTATAGTTGATATA
>CAZRXT010000202.1:0-4795 GCA_964604035.1 uncultured Prolixibacteraceae bacterium
AACTGCGGGAAGAGGATAAATCATTGTTCCGGGTTTAAATTCAACTTTCGACATATTCAAATAGATTTCATCAGTATAGACAAATATAACTCTATGTTGTTTTATGTGTGTGAATATTATCTGCCCCGAGGATCTTTTTAAACAAATGATATTGTAATTTTGAACGATATTGATTGGTTGCGAACAGTAAAATTGGCTGTATCTTAAGCTTAGTGGTTAATTTTATTGCGACAGATTTTAACTATCATTGAACTTTAATACGAAAGATTATGGATGTATATCAGCCTAAAAAACAGAGATATGACAATGCCGAATATAAACGATGCGGAAAATCGGGATTGAAGTTGCCGTTAATTTCCCTTGGGTTGTGGCATAACTTTGGAGGAGTCGATACTTTTGATTGTGGACGTGAAATTCTTCGTGCTGCGTTCGATTCAGGAATCACTCATTTCGACTTAGCAAACAATTATGGCCCGCCTGCTGGTTCTGCCGAGGAAAGTTTTGGAAAGGTCATGACTAAAGATTTCAAACCATTTAGAGACGAAATGATAATTTCGACTAAGGCTGGATATGGCATGTGGGATGGGCCTTATGGCGATTGGGGCTCTCGTAAATATTTGATTTCAAGCTTAGATCAGAGTCTTAAGCGGATGAATCTCGACTATGTGGATATTTTTTATCACCATCGGCCCGATCCGGAAACACCGCTTGAAGAAACGATGATGGCTCTCGACCATATTGTGCGCCAAGGGAAAGCGCTTTATGTTGGAATCTCAAATTACTCTGCTGATCAAACAGCAAAGGCTGCAACAATATTAAAAGAACTTGGCACGCCTTGCCTTATCAATCAGGTGAAATATTCGATGTTTGTTCGTGGAATTGAAGATCAGTTACTCGCTACTGTTGAAGAGCTTGGTATTGGTCTTATTGCATTCTCGCCATTGGCACAGGGCTTACTTACCGATAAGTATATCAACGGAATACCAGAAAATTCGAGAGCTGCAAAATCGTGGGGATTTCTTCAGTCGCACGAAGTTAATTCAGCAATTGAGAAAGTTAAGGCGTTGAATAAAATTGCCGAATCTCGTGGGCAGTCGTTGGCACAAATGTCGTTGGCTTGGATATTGAAAGATCCTCGTGTTACTTCGGTGCTTGTTGGGGCGAGCTCGGTTAAACAACTCGACGACAATTTAGGGGCACTTAAAAATCAGGTGTTTTCAAGTGCCGAACTTCACGACATTGATACTATTCTGAGAAAGTAATTTCCATTCTATTGTTGATTGTTAATGCATTGTGTATCTTCGAAAACGGAAAGAGAAAATAAGGTTATGAAACGAACATGTTTGCAGAAAATCACAAACACCAATGAATTGAAAATCGGCGTTAGCCAAAATTTGACATGTGAGTTCCATTCGACAATTAAAAAATAATTATTTACGAATGAAAAAAATAGTTTTACTTGGGGTCGTTTTAATAACGATATACTTGGTTTCAAGTTGCAAAAAAGATGATGGGTTTGAAGAAATTACACCGGTTTTTTTGGCTAGTTCGGAAGCGTACACGCCAAGTACACCACACGATGCAACGTCGCTTAAAGCGAAACTTGAATCGGAAGGACTCACCTCTTTGGCTGCAATGGCCGATTATGAAGTGAAGATTTTTAAGGTAAAGTATAAAACCACTTTCGATGGACAAGCGGTTGAAGCTTCTGGTTTGGTGGCTGCTCCTGTTAATTTGGCTGGCGATGAAGAATTCCCGATGATGAGTTTTCAGCATGGCGACTTGACTCGCGATCAAGATGCTCCTTCGGTTGGCCCGGGAGAAGGTATTTATGCAAAGCTCGCACACATGGCTTCCACCGGATTGATTGTTGTTATTCCTGATTATATTGGTTATGGAGCCACGGCAGATAAGTACCATCCTTATATGCTGAAAAATTTGAACATCGTACCTATTCTTGATATGATAAAGGCTGCCAAAGAGTTGGTAATTGATGAGAAGGTTTGTAAATACAACGACAAACTTTTTCTGTCAGGAATATCAGAAGGGGCAACTTTTTCTTTGGCTGCCCTTAGCGAAATTGAAAACGGGACAAAGTATTCCGATTTGAAAGTTACGGCATCCGCTTGTTGTAGTGGTGTTTACGATTTGGTTAAATTTCATAATTGGGTTGTTGGTCAGCCGCAGTTCGAAAACCCGTTTTTTATTGCAGGTATGTTGGAATCCTTTTCTAAATACGAAGATCTGACAATGGATTATTCTCTTGTTTTCAGCAGCAAGTTTGCAACTAAAATCCCTGGTATTGTTGATGGCTCAAGAACTATAGATGCAATAAATTCTTCATTTGGAACATACCACGTTGGCGAGTCATACAACGATGTTTTTGAGGATACTTCGAAATTCAATAATAATGCCGATTACGATCAACTTCAAAAGTTGTTTGTCGAAAACTCTGTTCCTATCTGGAATCTAAAATCGGAGGTTACTCTTTATTATTGGAAATCGGATACATGGGTGCCATCAGATCAAACGTTTCTGGCTTATTTAGCTTTTAAAGATTTAGCTACAAAACAGGGTTCGGAAGCTAAAGTGAAAATAAATGCTACCGAAGCGGCTAGTAGAGATGCCGCAGCTTTGGCTATGATAGGTAAAGCGGTTCAGATATTCAAAAATACCGACTGGAAATAAAAAGTATTCATAAAAGACGGTTTTAACCGTCTTTTTTATTTTAGTATTATTCCATTTAGCATGCGTCCGGTCTTTTGGCCGTCGCGCCGGGCCGAATAAAAATCGTTTTGGTTGGAAAAAGTGCAAATGCCCGAACATTCAATGTTTCTCTCTTTCACCCCCGATTCAATAAGTAACCGTTTGTTGGCCTCTGTCAAATTGAGATGAGCTTTCTTTCCGTTTGGCTCTTTGAACCTGAGAATCGATTTGTCTTCGGGAAAAAGCTTCTGAAAATATTCAAATACATCATTTCCAACCTCGTAATTTTCCTGAGAAATGCAAGGGCCAATGGCTGCAACCAAATTATTAGGATTTGTGCTGTAGGTTTGATTCATCTTTTTAATAGTCTTTCCTATAATATTTTGCACTGTACCTCTCCATCCTGAATGGACTGCTGCAATAGCTTTTTTCTCTGGGTCGAAAAGCAAAATTGGAACACAATCGGCTGTTTTTACGGCCAAGCAAACCGATGATTGGTTGGTGATTAGAGCATCTGTTTCTTCAAGCATTTGTTCTGAATAATTGTTTGTTATCACAACAATTCTATCGCTATGGGTTTGTTTTGGCAGAACAATTCGACTTTGATCGAACTGAAAAGAAGCAGATAAAATTTGTAGGTTGGTTGTCATGTTTTCAGCCTCACCGTGTTGGGTGCCAAAATTTAGCGAATGAAAAACTTCAACACTTACCCCTCCTGTTCTTGTTGTGAAAAAGTGATCAATGTCAGATTGTTGTGCGAGATTTTCGGCTTGATAAATTAAAATTGTCCCTTTTGATTTTTTAATCATGAATGTCGATTGGTAATTATGTTTTATCTTTAGTGTTATTAATGCGAAAATAGAAAAATATGAGATTACCTGAATACAATGACATTGTGCAAGCGCATCAGCGGATTGAAAAATTTATAAACAGAACACCTGTAATGACATCAGAGAGCCTGGACAAGATTTTTGGGTGCAAGCTTTTTTTTAAGTGTGAGAACTTTCAAAAGGTTGGGGCGTTCAAATTTCGTGGGGCAATGAATGCTGTGCTGATGTTAACTGATGAAGAGTCGGTTAATGGAGTTGCCACACACTCATCGGGGAATCATGCCGCGGCTTTAGCTCTTGCAGCCCGGAAAAGGGGAATACCGTCATACGTAGTAATGCCCGAAAATGCTCCAATGATTAAAAAAATTGCGGTTGACGGATATGGTGCAAGGATAACTTATTGTCATCCAACTCTTGAGGCAAGAGAAGAAACTTTGCGAGAAGTTGCTGACAGAACCAATGCAATAGAAATTCACCCTTATAATAATGCGAATGTGATTGCCGGACAGGGAACTGCGGTGAAAGAATTGATTGAAGAAGGCCCCGAATTTGATATTATCCTTTGTCCGGTTGGCGGAGGTGGTTTGGTGTCGGGAACTTCTATTGCAGTTAGGGCACTGTCTCCTTCAACTAAAGTTATTGCCTGCGAACCAGCCGGTGCCGACGACGCATATCGTTCGTTTTATTCGGGAAGTATTGTCCCTTCAATTAATCCAAAAACAATTGCCGATGGATTGCTTACTTCGTTGGGTTCTTTAACGTTCCCAATTATTCAGAAAAATGTCGATGAAGTTGTCACCGTTTCCGAAGAAGCAATTATTAAAGCTATGCGAATGGTCTGGGAGCGAATGAAAATCATTGTTGAACCTTCGTCGGCGGTTACCTTGGCTGCTTTAATCGAAGATAAATTTGATGTGAAAGATAAGAAGATCGGGATCATTCTTTCTGGAGGCAATGTCGATTTGGAAAATCTTCCGTTCTAACTTTTTAAGGATATTCTTATTTTAATTCAGATTGTTTTTTAACCAATATTTCGCACCTATAACAGTCGTTTTACTATTTTTGCTACTCAAAATTCAAAATTAAAACAGCAACAATGCTTACACTAAAATTAATTCAGCATAACCCCGAGTTTGTGATCGAAAGATTGAAAGTGAAAAACTTCGATGCAACAGACATTATTAAACAGGTAACAGAGCTCGACAACCAGCGTAAAAACACTCAAACACATGTCGATGCCTTGAAAGCTGAAATGAACA
>CAZRXT010000203.1:0-4776 GCA_964604035.1 uncultured Prolixibacteraceae bacterium
CAGGTGTTTTACTTGCCTCATTAATTTTCATAGCACTTGCATCTTTTGTTTTGGGAGACCTCTTACAATCAGGAAGCTCGATAATGAGGGGTAAACAACTGCAAATAGCAGAGATAGATGGCGAATCGGTTGATTATTCTGAATTTCAATCAATATACGATGAAATTGCAGCTATCTACAAGTCGAACAACCAGACAAATACATTAGACGAAAACGCACATCAACAAGTACTTAACCAAGCTTGGGAAAATCTGGTTCAAGAGAAAATCATGTCGAAAAAATATGAAGATCTTGGAATACAGGTAACCTCAGAAGAGATGTTCGACATGGTTCAAGGAAAAAACCTTCACCCAATTATCGTTCAGGTTTTTGGCGATCCACAAACTCGCATGGTTAACAAGAGTAATGTAATTCAGTTCCTCAAATACATTGAGCAAAATCCAAATGCACCTCAAAAAGCATCATGGTTAAACATTGAAAAGCAGATTCTTACAACAAAAAAACAAACTAAATACAACGATTTAGTTGGAAAAGCTCTTTATGCTAATACACTTCAAGCTAAACAAAGTATTCCTGAAAAAAATACCACAGCAAGCTTAAAATTTATTCAGAAAAAATATGCTGATGTTTCAGACACTCAAGTTTCATATTCCGATTCTGACTTAAAAAAATACTACGAAGAACACAAAGAAGAATTCGACATGAAAGCAAAACGAACAATTGCCTACGTTGTTTTCAATATTGTACCTTCTGTAGAAGACGATCAGGATGCATTAACCTGGATCAACAAAATCAAAGCCGAATTTGCTGCTGCAACCGACAATGTTCAGTTCGTAAACATGAATGCCGACAGTCGTTTTGCTGATCAATATGTGAAAGAAAGCGATCTTAATCCAACTGTTGCAATGTGGGCTTTTGCTGCAAACGTAAATGATACGTATGGACCAGTTAAAGACGGAAACACTTATAAATTATTCAAGCTGAATAACACAAAAATGTTACCTGATTCAGTTCAAGCCAGTCATATTTTAATTAAAGCCGAAAATGCTGAAACTGCTCAATATGCTTCAAAAGCAATCGATAGCCTTAAGACAAGAATCGATTTAGGACTTGTTACTTTTGAACAAGCCGCTAAAGACAATTCTCAAGATGGTTCTGCAGCTCAAGGTGGAGATTTAGGTTGGTTTAAATCGGGAATGATGGTTTCTGAATTCGAAAAAGCAGCTTTCAATGCCGAAAAAGGTGAAGTTGTGAAAGTTCAGACTCAGTTCGGGTTCCACTTGATTAAAGTAACTGCTCAAGGCTCAAAAACTAAACATGTACAATTGGCCGTTGTTGACCGCGGAGTAATTGCAAGTTCAGCTACATACCAGAAAATTTACACCGAAGCTAATAAATTTGCAGCTAACGCTAAGAATCTTGAAGGGTTTAACAAAATTGCAGCGCAACAACAATTAACTAAAAGAAACGCTGTAGTTGGTGAAAACGATCGCTCAATTGCTGGGTTAGGCGCAATTCGCAACGTTATCAGAGCGGCCTTTACCGAAGCTAAAATTGGCGATTTGATTATCGATGCTGACAAGTCTCCTGTTTTTGAAGTTGACAACAAATTCGTTGTTGCAGCAGTTGAATCAGCTGAAGATGATGGTATCAAGCCATTTGGAAAAGTTAAATCGGCTGTTGAATTAGCTGTTATTAAAGAGAAAAAAGAAGAAAAACTATACAAAGACTTTAGTGCAGCTAAAGGTTCATCTATTGAACAGGCAGCTTCGCAGTTAGGTCTTTCTGTTGACAACGCAAGTGGTTTCCGTTTGGCTTTTGGTTCTGTAAATGCTATTGGTTACGATCCTGCTGTTAATGGTGCAGTTGCTGCATTAAAAGTAAACGAAGTTTCAAAACCAATTGTTGGCAAATACGGTGTTTACATGATTCAGTTGACAGAGAAAACAGGTTCTGAAACAGGCAATATTGAAGCTGAAAAACAAAGTTTGTTTGCTGGCTCAGGCTACAGAGCAAACTACCAAGCTTTTGAAGCAATCAAAAAACATACTGAGATTGTTGATAAAAGAGCAAAATTCTATTAGTCAATAATTTGTTCAAACTTATATATGAAAGCTGTTCTTCGGAACAGCTTTTTTTTTGCTTCATACGCAACCTTTTTCCTCCTTCTGAAGTCTTCGAAGAAAATAATTAGACTATGAGAAATATATTGAAAATCGTTTCACTTTTAACGTTACCATTATTTGTTTCGTGCGAAAAAGACGATAACTACTATTCGCTCGGCGACATCTGGATATCATTAGGCTTTATTGATCAGGCAGAGAATGATAATTCATTTACTATTCTTCTCGACAATGGCGACACTCTATGCCCAATCGCCAACGCTGTTCCTTATTTTAAGGCAAAAGACAGCATGAGAGTCATGGCCAACTATACTATTCTCGACGAGGTAGATGAATCTCCAAACAAATTCTTTGTCAAGATCAACAATCTTTATGATATACTCTACAAAGAAATAATTCCTTTAACAAACAACAATTCAGATAGTTTAGGCAACGATCCTATAAAAATAAAAGACATCTGGATTTCAAAAAATGTGTTGAATGTAGAATTCAATTATGCAGGGAGTGAGAAAATTCACTATATCAACCTCGCTTATTCCGAAGTGAATTTTAACAAACTTAATCAGCCAATTGAGTTAGAATTTCGCCATAATGCCAACAACGATAAGGGAACTTTTAATTTACAGGGATTGGTTTCTTTCAATTTAGAAAAGCTGAAACAATCATCAAGCTCCGATACAATAAGTATTCTGGTGAAATCTATCGACATAGATGGGCAAACTCAAACATTTCGAGGAAGTTTTTAAATAGACATAAAATAAGGGGACTAATTAACCCCTTATTTTGTCTAATACTTACATTAATCTATATAAACATCTACTGACGAGCAATTTCGCCGTGAAAAACAAGATCAACACCTTTGTCTTGATCCATACGGCTAACTTTTACAGGAACAAATTTATTAATCGCTTTTAACATGAGGATTGTAAAAACAAATCCCCAAGCCGAGGCAAAGAAAATTGCGACCAATTGCTTCAACAAGAACGACACTCCACCTCCAAATAATAAACCATCGGCACCATTTGGATTTATGCCTTTAGAAGCAAAGAAACCAAGAAGTATTGTACCTAAAACACCGCCAACTCCGTGAACACCCCAAACATCAAGAGCATCGTCCCACTGTTTGTGGGCAACAAATTTCACAGCAAAAAAGCAGACAATTCCAGCCGAGATACCAATAAATACGGCACTACCTAACGAAACATATCCGGCAGCAGGCGTAATAGTCGCCAACCCGGCAACAGCACCAGTCATAAGTCCGATAAATGTTGGGCGTTTCTTTCCTGTTGTCCATTCAAGAATAAGCCATGTTACAGCGGCAAACGAAGCCGCAGTATCAGTATTTAAAAACGATTGAGCTGTAATAGCATCAACATCAAGCTCGCTTCCGGCATTAAAACCGTACCAGCCAAACCAAAGCAATGCAGTACCAATGGCCACAAGAGGTATATTGTTTGGCCCGGCCCCCTTTTCAACTCGCGATCCAACAAAAAACACAGAAGCCAATGCTGCAAAACCAGCCGTTGCATGAACTGTAATTCCCCCTGCAAAGTCAAGAACACCCCAGGATGCAAGTAAACCGCCACCCCAAACCATGTGAACAAAAGGATAATAAACAAATATCTGCCAAACAATTAAGAAAATCACATACGATTTAAATGTTACCCTATTAATGAATGCTCCGGTTATAAGTGCCGGTGTAATAATTGCAAACATCATTTGATAAGCAATGAAAATGTATTCGGGAAAGTTCCGATCAGCGGAATATGGAGTATAGGCAGTTACTCCATGAAGAAATGCTTTGTCAAAATTTCCAATAATACCAAAGAAATCACTACCCTCGGCCATTGTTCCACTAAAACACATCGAATAGCCAAACGCTAGCCAAATTACCGAAGATAGAGCCATCGAAACAAAACTCTGCATCATAATGCTGAGTATATTCTTCTTACTCCCAAGACCTCCATAAAAGAAAGCGAGGCCAGGAGTCATAAGCATTACCAAACTTGTGGCAATGATCATGAACGTTGTTAGACCTTTGTCGTACATCAAATTTAAAATTACTGTTCAATTTACATTTTTATTAAAGCTGAAAAACTAGACTTTTGCAATAAAAAATCAGTTTTGGAGGACAAAAATATTAAATATAGAGACAAAAGACTCAATTTTGACAGTATTTATTAATTTATTGCGACAAAATATCAATAAATATAAAATTCATGTGTTTTATATTTATTCATTGAATGGCAATTTCAACAGGGTATAATTAATGAAATGATCCAAATTTGAAAATTGACATACACTTTTATTGGGGTACTATTAAATATATGTAATTTCACTTAAAATCTACAACAACAAAATAGAGAGGAAAAATGCCCATTTCTCTACAATGGTTATAAAAGTCTGTTTTGATGGAAAACGACAGTATCTCTATCAACAAATAACCCGAGAAGTAACATGACTATTCACTTAAACCGGCTACTTGAATATCAAAGAAAAAATGATTATTGCTAGAAGAGAATTAAAAAGATGCCAAGATGTAAATGCGATACATCAGAAGTAAAATAAAAAAAGGGGTTAAATTAACCCCTTTTGTAAGTGCCCAGAACAAGACTCGAACTTGCACACCCTTGCGAGCACCAGCCCCTCAAGC
>CAZRXT010000204.1:0-4772 GCA_964604035.1 uncultured Prolixibacteraceae bacterium
TTATCTATTTTCTAGAACCAACATATAATGAATCCAACGCTTCAGCCCAAAGTCGCTGAATGTTGGCAGCCCCGCTTGCATTTGGATGGACACCGTCGTTGGTTAAATCTTCGGGATGATTCGAAAACCAACTAAACAGATCGGGGCCAGACATTAGGTTGTTTTGTTTTGTCAACTCTTCAATAGCTTTCAGGTAATCGGGGTGAACCTGCCACTTTGCCAAGCTGTCGTTAGTAGCCAGCACCCTTGCAATAACAGGAGTTATTCCGTGACTTTTACACGAATCGACCACAAGCTGCAAGTTGCTTTTGAACGTTGCTACACCGTCGTTGGTTCCGCCCCAAGCATCGTTAGTCCCCATTTCGATAGCCCAAAAATTTGTATTGCCGGCCATCTTCAAATATTTTGGAAGATTGTTTACCAGATCGGAGCTTGAAATACATCCAATACCACCACGTATTATGGCCGGATTGTATCCAGAATGCTTTTCGGTAATTAAATCGGCATAATTCTTTTCGGGAGGCGTCCCTTTAAATGTATTCGCCGTAATACTTGTTCCAACAAAGAACCAAACATCATCGGCACTTGTCGAAATATCGAACACCTGAATTTCATCAATTGAACCGCCACCTTTCAAAATATGCATTTTCGCCCAGCTAGCACCTTTAAAATCAATTGCATGTCCACGTGCCGAAACGATGCTCCCTCTGATAGATTTAGCAATTTTCCAATCCCCATCTTCGCCATTTGTAGAGTTTGACGAAATCAGCAAATCGTAATCAACCGGGAATTCTATATTGTTAGGACACCTTGCCGGAGATAACTCGTTAGACCACGGATAAGCCGGATTGTTCCAGCTAAAGAAAATTTTCGAAGAACCTGATTTTAGCCGAACAGCTATCCATGAATTGTTTGAAACACTCCACGATTCGGCATTGAATTTATTGTCGACAAGGTAAGCTGCACTGCCTGTTGAGGAAAAAATAGGCTCTTGTCCCGAAATCTTTGGGTTCGGATTAATTTTTGAAAACGTCTGATTAACAAACAATAAAGCCATGATTGATGTGAGTAAAAATTTCTTCATTCTAGATTTTGTTTTTGACACGTTATGCATCAATATCCTATATAATTTGGTTGCGTCACTAGATTCCAAAGATATTATTTTTGCCCTGTTTTCTTTTCGTTTAATCAGGAGATAGCTGCGATAATTTGTTTTCTTTGTGTATAAATTAATCGCAAAGAGTAATGAGAATCACAGTAGTTGGCACAGGTGGTGTTGGAGGATATTTTGGGGGACGACTGGCTTTGGCCGGCAACGATGTAACATTTATTGCGCGCGGCAATCATCTCGAAGCCATTTTGAAAGATGGTTTGATAGTCAAGAGTTTTATGGGCGAGTTTACCATTAAACCCGCCAAAGCAACTGCAAATATCGATGCGGTTAAGAATGCCGATTTGGTTATAATCTGCACCAAAGCGTGGCAACTAAAAGAAATTGCACAACAAATTGCACCTCTTATTGGCATAGAAACAATGATACTTCCGTTGCAAAATGGAGTTTTGGCCACCGATGAATTAGCTGAATTCATACCGAAAGAAAAAATTATTGGTGGGCTGTGCCGCATTTTCAGTAAAATTGAAAGCCCTGGCACAATCAATCACTTGGGCATCGATCCAACGATCATATTTGCTGAGCTTAACAATGTTCAAACAGAACGTACCTCGTGGTTAAAATACACATTCGAATCGGCCGGGTTAACCAATATTTGGTCTGAAGATATTCAGTCTGAGATTTGGAAAAAGTTTCTGATGATTTGCTCCAGCGGTTTATTGGCTGTAACGAAAACCAACTATGGCGAATTGCGTTCAAACCCAGAGAACCGTGCCATGCTTGAAGAACTTTTTTCCGAAGTGTACAACGTTGCCATTGCTGCTGGCATAAACCTCTCTGAAAACATTGTTGCGAAAACGATGAAAGCAATAGACACATTTCCGCCCGAATCAACCTCTTCGCTCACCCGCGATGTTTGGGAAGGAAAACCTTCAGAAATTGAGTATCAGAATGGAACGGTTGTGCGACTTGGCGAAAAATATGGCATCCCTACACCGGTCAACAAGTTTGTTTATTCAACAATTCTACCAATGGAATTGAAGGCACGTTCGGCCGCCAACTAATATTTTTATATAATGAGTGACAATTCTAATTTTGAATATCCGCCTATTGATCCGATAATTAATCAGATCAACGACTTGCAAATTAGGTTGATGGAGGTGGCACGTCAAACACAACTCAGTTCGCAAGGTGATAGTTCAGGTCAAATTAATATCATCGACGATCTATCATCATCTTTCAATAAGATTGTTGAGAAATTGCGCGAACGCGAAGAGTTAGAATCTGCGCTAATTGAGAGCAAAAAAAAATACCAGCTCATTACCGAAAATATTAGTGATGTTATCTGGATAATGGATATTAAGACATTAAAGTTCAACTATATAAGTCCATCTGTTTTCAATCTAAGGGGAATAACCGCTGAAGAAGCAATAAACGAATCGCTGGAAGAATCAATGCTTCCTGAATCTGCACAAAAAGCGAAACAACGATTTGCATTGTTGTACAAAAAAATTGAGAACAAAGAGTTATTGCCAAACTTGTGTGACGAATTCAAACAACGATGTAAAAACGGACAGATTATAGATGTAGAGATAAGCACCAGCATTATTTACGACGAAAATGGACAACCAAAAGAAATTTTAGGCATAAACCGAGACATTACTGAACGTAAAAAGGCTGAATTGGCATTAAAAGAGAGTGAAGAGACATACAGGCTAATTACAGAGAATGCTCTCGATGTAATATGGAAAATAAACACCAAGACACTAACCTTTAGTTATATAAGTCCTTCGCTATTGAAACTTACAGGACACAAACCAGAAGAGTTATTAGATGTGCATATATCCAAGGCATTACCTGCCGAATCGTTTAAGAAGGCATTGCAACTTCTTCAAGAAAAGTTAAATACCCCTTACAGTCAGGAGTTTGATATTTGTGAGCGGTTTCAGATCTTTTCAAAAGGAGGAGAGCCTGTAGATATTGAAGCTTCAATAAGTTTTTTTCACGATGAAAACGGCATACCAACCGAAAGTCTGGGCGTTAGTCGCAATATTTCGACTCAGGTTAAAATGGAAAAGGCTTTAAAAGAGAGTCAGGCAAGACTTTCGCGACTAATTGAGCGTCAGTCAATAAAAAACAAGCAATTAATTAATCAATTACAATATATTTACAATAATGCAAACGGAGAAATTGCCTTCTTCGAAATAAAGGATGACATTATAACGTTTTCGTCGTGCAATAAAATGTGGGCCGAAAGTATTGGATATAAGCCAGAAGAACTTCAGAATTTGGACATTTCAAAAATCGAGAACAAAGCAGTCTCTGAATTGTATCGCAGGTTTATTCTTAGTGCAATTGAAAAAGGAGAGCCAATTCAGGAGTATTTGAATTGGCAAAACCGCCACCTCCATATCATAGTTATTCCCATTAAAAATGAAGATTCAGATGAGATAAGCACTTGTGGTTCATTTGTATATGATATTACCGAAAGAATTGAAACCGAACTTAAGATACAAGAAACCGAAGAACGTTTCTTTACAATTTTCAACAACAATAAGGATGGTATAATCTTGATGAACATTGAAACAGAAACAATTGAGGTAAACGAAGGGTTTTACCAACTTATAGGTTCGTATAAATCAACAAAAAGCGAATCTTTATTTAATTATATACCAGCCAAATACCATAAATATATAATTGAAAATATTGATAGATTGAGGAATAGCGGATCGGCACCAACCTTTGAGATAGAATTGATTAAAGATGATGGCACTTTGATTCCTGTTGAATTCAGTAATTCGATTGTTACACTGAACCAAACATCTATGATACTTAGTTTTGTGCGCGATATTTCAATTAGGAAGAATATGGACAAGATGTTGGCTCAAATTGGGATCCAAATTGAAAACCGTGAAAGGCGGAGAATGGCTGCCGACCTCCACGATAATGTTGGGCCTCTTCTTTCGAGCATGAACATGTACCTTTCAGCCTTGTCGCGCAAACCTGGACTAACGCCTTATAATGAAACTATTACCGATATACAGAAAATACTAAAGGAAACAATCTCATCGGTACGCGAGATATCAAACAATCTGAGTCCTCAGGTTCTTCAGAATTACGGACTTACTGCTGCGCTCGAACTTTTTTTTAAAACAAAACTCAAAATAATTAACCTCAACATTGAAAACAACATTAGCAACTTGCGCTTTGAAGAGATAAAGGAGGTGATGATTTACAATATTATCAAAGAGGTTTTCAATAACTCAATAAAATACTCAAACGCAACTCAAATATCGCTCAAACTCGACTGTGTAAATGATTTCATTTTCGTTGAATATTCGGACAACGGAATTGGGTTTGATTTAGAAGAAAAACTTAACAGCACGTCGGGAAACCTTGGGCTGTTCAGTATCATAAACAGGGTTAAAAATATTGAGGGAACCTACAAAATATTAACTTCGCAAGGCAAAGGGTTTTTAATTAAAATCAGCTTCCCGGTACATATTTTAAAAGATAATGGAAAAAACTAAAATCGCAATTGTTGACGATCATCAAATACTTAGGGCAGGATTAAAAGTCTTACTTCAATGCATTGATAACATAGATATTGTAATTGAAGCTTCAAACGGAAAGGAATTTATTGAACAACTTGAAGTTAATA
>CAZRXT010000205.1:0-1116 GCA_964604035.1 uncultured Prolixibacteraceae bacterium
GGTTCGTTTGGGTACGAAAAAGAACATTACGAGCTGTCGATGAAAATTGGCGAATTGGTGCTTTTCCCTGAAGTTAGGAAGACAAGCGAACGGGTTCTAATTGCAGCACCAGGGACCAGTTGTCGTGAACAAATTAAGCACGGAACTGGCCGCAAAACATACCATCCTGTAGAGATTCTTTTTAAGGCATTGAAATAAATACAAAAAGGCCGGGTTGCCCCGGCCTTTTCCTATGCATTAATTGTTAACGCACAGTTTATTAACCCCTCTTTCTCCCCAATATTTTTAAAACCTCTTAAAATCATTATCTAAATCGTCGTTGTCGTCGAGTATAATTTTAAAATGTTTGTTGTATTCATTCTCTTGATATTCATTTTGTTGATTGCTGTAAGCTTTTTGCCTGTCGAAACTCATCGTTGGTTTTATAGCCATATTCTTCTGAAAAAGATCTTGCTCGTTTTCGATAGTTTGTTTCTCGAACTTGAAAAAAGAGATCAGATCGGACAACGATTCGGCCTGAGCCGATAACTCTTCGGCATTAGCAGCAATCTCTTCAGACGAAGCTGCATTTTGCTGTGTTACATGGTTTAATTGCTGAATAGAAACGTTAATTTGTTCTATGCCATGCGATTGTTCTATACTCGACTGAACAATATTTTGAACATGAGTTGTAGATTCTGCTATTTGAGGAAGCATTTCAGCAACTTCATTTTCAACATTTTGTGTCAATTTTACTGAGTGAGAAGAAATTTCAAATATTTCATTCGCAACACCTTTACTATTGTCGGCCAATCGGCGTACTTCGTCAGCAACAACTGCAAATCCACGACCTTGCTCACCAACCCTGGCTGCTTCAACAGCTGCATTCAATGCTAATATGTTCGTTTGAAAAGCAATATTGTTCACAATCGAAATTTTGTCGACAATCAACTTATACGTTTCAATCATTTTTGTTGAACCGCTTGCAACATTGGCAACTAGTCCTGCCGAACCTTTTGAGATTTCGCCGGCATGCTTTGCTTTATCCATGTTATCTTTTAGTGTGGCCGAAATTTCTTCGAGAGTTGCTGAAAGTTCCTCTAACGAAGAGGCTTGTTCTGCAGCACCGCTCGACAT
>CAZRXT010000205.1:1216-4741 GCA_964604035.1 uncultured Prolixibacteraceae bacterium
AAACTACTGAAATTGACAAGGATTATACTCCACATACTAACTGTGTACATAATGGAGTTTTTAAATATCAGCTTAATTATAAAAATAGCTGGTATTACACTTATAGCTGTAATCAAGAATTTAATCAGAATTTCCATCTCTCAATTTTTAATTTAAACTATTGTATTTTACTAGTTTATGCTGAAAGAATGGTACATAACCTTTTTCCTGTCGTACGGAAATTGGCCTGAGGTATTAGATTCTGTTTTTACAGCTTGTTGTTCGGTTAAGTGTTCATTTTTCTCAATATCGAAGTAAAAACATAAATCGTAGTTCTTAATTTGATCGTTGATGGTTGAACTCAACTTGATTTTATTAGATAGTTTATTGGATGTTGTCGTTCTTGCAGATTTAACTTTCTTCGCTGTTTGCATTATTCTTTCCTGAACATCTGTTAATAGTATTGATGTCCATTGGGTTAATGTTTCTATTGAACCTGTTAACCGTGAAAGTTCGCTTGTTGAATCAATTTTCTGAACCTCAGTTCCAAGTTCGTTGTACGCAAATTCATCAATGGTTTTGATTGCTGATTCGATTGGAACAACAACTTTTTTGAAAAGCCATCGGAGAATGACTATAGATGCTATAACTGTAGCTAAAACCCCCACAACCAGCAACGACGAACTGAGATGAGTTGCAATAAAGAAAAGGCTGTAAGCCAACAGTGTAAACAAAACAAAAGTTGTGCTTAGCGTAAACCTGATCGAATTTTTGAAAAAACTTTTTAACCCAAATATTACCAGAGGTGCAACCCCTGTTAATGCCAACCCGATAATTAGTGCAGTTTTCATTTCTTTCTGTTTTAGCAGAGAAGAATTGGTGTTTTTTTAATCAAACTTGTTGTCCTGCGGTCAATTTTTGTTGATCCGCAGGATTTCAACAAGCTTGAAATAACCATCTCCCTCTATCTCCTCTTAACACTGCAATATTAATTGGATAATATGGTTAGTAGAAAAGGGTTTATTCGGAATTTTACTAAGGGATAATCATGTTTTACGACAAGGGAAAACCCTTGCGTGTAAATGTATGTTGCTTAATTTAAGGTTATTGAATTAAGGTGGTGATCTCGTTTAGATAGGAGAAATCTCTCAAAAATGAAAAACCAATGTGCAAAAAAAGCTTGTAATCAGTTATTTTCAACGTTCATTATTCGTGTTGTTTTTTTGCTGAATTTAGAAGTTGAATAATTCAGCATTTTTAATTCGGTGTGGTTATTAACTTTGTTCTTGAGTTAATGTTCTTCTTAATTGTATTTTTGATTCATAAAATATTGAATATGAAACGAGCAGAATTTGTTAAAACACAAACTAAGATTAACTAAATGAAATGTTTTCTTTCGCATAAATAGGGGGAGGCTGGTCACAAAGATGTCCTTAAAATCAAAAAACAATTACAATAGCTTAAATTTATACCTATGCAATTACCATTTACTACCGAACAGTTTTTCAATATAATTGAAAAATATAATTTATCTGTATTCCCTTTTCAACTGATAATTATATTGTTGGGAGTTGGGTGTTTGTTTTTACTTCACTCTAAATTGTTGTCGAAAGACAAGCTAATAGGTGTTTATTTAGGCGTATTATGGTTATGGATTGGGGCGGTATATCACCTAACTTTTTTTACCTGTATAAACAAAGCAGCTTTCCTATTTGGTGCAATTTTCATACTTCAGGGATTATTAACTCTTTTCTACACATTAGCTAAGAACCGACTTGCTTTCAAGTTTTCTTATCATGTAAAGGACTATTTGGGTTACTTTTTCATTTTGTACGGATTAATTATTTATCCTATAATCAGTTATTTTGTTGAAGGTTCATTTAAAATGACAATAATAATGGGGCTTCCTTGTCCTTCTACAATATTTACGTTTGGTTTGTTTCTGCTTTCAACCAACAAATTACCCAAAATTTTATTGATAATTCCTTCGTTATGGGCTATAGTTGGTCTCAGTGCAGCAATTAATATTGGAGTATATCAAGATGTAATGATTTTGATAGCAGCATTAACTGCAAATATATTCTTGATAGTCCGGAAAAAGTAATTAATTAAACCTATATACACCAAACAACCAGTATGATACAAATAGCCAAAGCAAAACTAAATGATATAAGTTCGTTACGGTACGAATACTTAAATTCTCTAACTGAATTTCAAGAGTTGTATTTAGAACTATTTATCGAAAATTCTGATAGTTACATAATTGAAGTCGACGGCAGCACAATAGGCTACACAATAGTAACAGCGGATAATATTCTGGTTGAATTCTATTTGAAAGATAAATTTATTCCTAATTGTAATGAGATATTTCAAAAGACAGTTAACTCTATAAACATCAATTCTATTTACTGTAAATCTTTCGATTCTTTGTTGCTGAGTTGTTGCCTGACAAATTCTTACCGTTATAATTTGCTGGGGACTTTGTTTCGCAATTATATCGAATCAAATAAAATTGATTACAATGACTTTTCAATAAGGTTTGCTAACGATGACGACTATTCTTTTCTGCTACAGCAAGAAGGAGAGTTGTATGAAACGCCCGAGGAGCTTAAGAAATTTGTAACAAGAAACAACGTAATAATGTTTCAAAAAGATTGCAAGTTGTTGGGATGTGGATACTTAATAAAAGTTCACCCAAATTTTAATTATTATGATATTGGCATGTGGGTAAATCCATTGTACCGAAAACAAGGAGTTGCAACCATGATTATATCGTATTTGAAAGAAACTTGCGTTACAAATAATTGGAATCCAATTTGTGGTTGTGCGGTTGAGAATGTTGCATCTCAAAAAACGCTCGAAAAAAATGGATTTATAAGCAAACATAAACTGATTGAATTCAGCATAAAATAAAGATGAACGCAGATAATTTTTGGGATGTAATAGGTATGTATAATCAGCAAACGTGGAAAATTCAACTTTTGCTGATGGTTGTGATAGCTGCAAGTTTTATTGTCTCAAATAGAACAAAAAAACACTGGTTGCCTAAAGTTGCACTTGGAATATCAACTAGTTATATCGGTATCGTTTTTTTTCTTGTTTATGGAACCGAACCCATTCAGCACTTTTTTGCTGCACCTCTTTTTATTGTAACTGGCTTGCTTTTCATTTGGGAAGGATTAAAATACAAACACGATAAATTGAATCCATTTAAAAGAATCCACTGGTTTCTTCTCATCCTATTTCTTTTGTATCCTGTTATATCAATGCTTTTAGGTAATTCTTTTCCCAAAATGGTTGTTTATATTATGCCATGTCCCGTCATCTGTTTGAGCATCATAATTTATTCGTGTTATGCCCGTAAAAATATTCTTGTATTGATTTTGCTTTCTCTGTGGGGATTAACCGGCGTTAAATCTTTTTTCTTCAACGCTTATGAGGATATAATTCTGTTGCTTTGTGGATTATATTGTGTTAGCATACTTATTGCTGAATTGAAGAATAAATCAAGAAATATTGATCTGCAAAACACCGTTAATTAAAATA
>CAZRXT010000206.1:0-4715 GCA_964604035.1 uncultured Prolixibacteraceae bacterium
GAAAGTTGAACATCGGTAGTTCCATTATAACACAATATAGGATCGTATATTGGAGTCTCAATTAAGAATTCATCTGGTGATGCAATCTCTATTTCACCAAGATCAGCTGTTAAAGGACAACCATTATTATCTTTTATATCAAGGGTGTATTTACCGCCTGGAATACTTGTTAAATTAACATTGACACCATCGTTATCGGTTTTTGTTTTAATTACAGCCGAAGTTGAAGCATCTAATAATCTAATTGTATAACCAGGAATACCTCCACTCAAATTAAATGAGATTTTACCCAACGTTTTGTTTGAACAAGTATTGTCAATTTTTACAAAATCAGAAATTTGTATTGGAGTTGGTTCATATATCGTTACAGAGTATTCTGCCGTACATTCATACTTATCTTTAATCAAAAACCGATTAACTTCACCATTTGCCGATGCAATTAATCCCGAATTCACAATAACCGAATTTCCCGGAAAAGAAACAAACGTTACTCCATTATCTAAGGAGTAGCTATAACCACCTTCGCCACTAACAGTTAAAGTATAAGATGGAACAACTCCCGGACAACTTACCATAATAGAGTCGCTGACATTTGTCACAACCAGCTTCTTTCGACTCTCAACCGCAAATAGAACACTCACGGAGTCGCAAGTTATGTCGCTCCAAACCTTCAACGTATACGAAGATGGAGCCAATGGACTGAAAGTCTCATTACTCTCACCAAGAGGAATTTCTTCAACTAGATTAGCTCCACTATATAATTTATATGTGTATGAAGAACCATTCCCGCCAGTTGCTTGAACTGACAGTTCTGCTAAATCTCCATCACACTTAATTGTTTTGAGATCATACGTTATTGAAAGAGGAGCTTGTTCAGTAATTAAAATATTCTGGATCAGATTTCCAGTACAACTAGAATTATTTGCCTCATAAACCTGAACATCATAAGTTGTATTACCTGCTAAGTTTGGAATTTTTATAGTTGAAGATGTTGACACACCAGAACGTAATGTAACACCACCTGAAAATAAATCGTATTTATAACTACCAGAACCACCTGTTGCAGTAAGATGAATTTCGCCATCGTTACCTCCCGGGCATTTAACGTTTACATCATCAAGAGCATTATGAGAAACTTCTATTGGAGTAGGAGGAATTATTGTAACAGCTTTCTCTTCTGTTTCACAAAGGTTTAAATCTTGAATTTTCACATTGTAAGATCCAGCACTTCTATTTAATAAAGAACTTTCTGGTCCTTCTGTTCCATTAATAATATATGTGTAAGGTTTTGTACCACCAGAAACATTAACCTGAATTGAACCGTCGGTTCCTTGATAACATTTTGGGGCAACACCTAGTGGATCAGTAACCCATGTTAACGGAGAAGAAGGATTACTTATAATGTAAGATTGTACTCCTGAACATGATGGATTTAAAACATCATTCCATCTGATGGTATAGTTTCCTGCTGGCAAATCAGGAAAAGAAGCAGGAAGTCCATAATTTACAGTAGTTTGCTGATCATCATCAACTCCATTATTGTTGTCCATTTTAACAAAAACTTGTTGACCAGCTTTTCCTCCGCTAATAGTTACCGAAACAGGAGTAAGTGTACCACTACAACTTAAAACAACAGGTGAAGTTGGTAATGCAGAAACAGTAACAGGAGTAAAACCATCAATAATAAATGTAGGTAACGTTAGTTTATCAGTCGTAGGGCAACTAGTACGAGTTACAGTTACAGAATAAGAACCCGCCTCAAGGTTACTAAAAACATAATCGCTTGAGTGAGCTGTATAAACCTTATTTAAAGTCGTATTCTTAACCTCAATACTAAAAGCATCTGTCGGAAGATTGTAAAACTGAACTGAAGCATAATCATTTGAGCAATTAATTTGCTTTAATATATTATACGAAGAATTAATAGCTTCTGGAACAGTAACATTTATAGTTCCTACAAAATTCTTAACACATCCTCCATCATCTGTTACAGTTGCAGCATAACTGCCAGTGCCTTTATTCAAAAAATCTCCATTACCATTTGTCCCATCAACAATTCCATTTTTATATAATGTATAAATATAGTTTGAGCCACTACCACCTGAAGCTTGAAATAATATATTAGCTGTTCCACCTGCACATAATGGGGATACAATCGAGCTTTCTAAACTAATTGAAAGAGATGGATTATCAACGATTATAGCTTCATTCTGTGAAGTATTATTATTTGCATCAGTCAGATAAATCTTATAAGTTCCGACACCTAAATCGCTTATAGTAAAGCTTGCAGGCTGTCCAGTAACAACTGGTTGAAGAGCACCACCATTCTTTTGAAGTTGGTATTTATATGGAGCAGTACCAGTTCCTGCAATAACTTGAACATCTATTGATCCTGTACTTTCTCCTGCACATTTGGGCGAAATAGGAGTAGGAATAAAAGACAAATCTAGCGGGGCCGCTAACGGAGTCTCTTTCTCGGTGTTTGTTGCATCAGTTTGTGTAAAGTTATTGGCTCCCACAGCCAACGATCCAAAACACACTATGGTTACCAATGCAGCGCTTAATCGCTTTAAAAACATATTTATCGTTTAAATAGTTTTACTCAAAAATCATCTAACTAATATGCAAAAAACTCATTCTCTGACAAATACCATAGAATGAATAACTAACTGTACATTTCTGTTCTTTCTCAAATTAACGTTGATTAACAATTAATATTGCATTCAAAGAAAAAACAATGAATCGTTCAGCAAAAAAAACAACACATCAAAAAGCAACTAAAAAAGTTTGATGACGAATATAAATAATTTATCACAAATAGAAAGCAATAACGCTACTTTTTTGCTATTTGCCAATCAATAAAAGTATTTCAACCAAAATCACATTATGTGATATAAACAAAAATATTCATTTTTATTATTTCTATGCAGTTTTTGAAGTTTTTTTTTCATAAAAAATGTTCTTCTACAAAAAGAAAAAATAAAAAAGAGTCTTTTACAGTATAACAATAGGAAAATCAGCTACAATATTAATCTTTTTATTCTAATATGGAATAATTTTTAGCACATTCAAGTTATCTATATGATAGCTTTCGAATCAGGAAAACCGTTAAAAATAAAATTCGGCATAATTTTAAAGCATTTGGGTACAAGTATTGTCTAAATATTTATTGCCGCATTTGAAACCAAGGTGAGCAGTAGAGGAATAACAGCAACTTCAAGCAGAAAGAAGAAACATACGCCTACTAGTTGAAGAAGAGATCAGAACAAGTTGCAAACTTCATACACAAATGTTATAAGTTTATTGCGCAATAAACAAATTTTTAATGAGCAATAAAATATATTTTACTGCGCAATAAACCTTTTTTTGTGGGCAACAAATATATTCTTAGTGCGCAACTAAAATTCATTTACTGCTCACTAAAGAATAAACTATACATATAGAGACAACTATTTTAAAGTAACATTATTTACAACCTGTGAGCAATCAATCAAAAACTTACCACAAGAGCATAACTGACTCTATTAACCTGAGTTCGACTTTATTTTTGAGTCCAGACCGCTTGTAAAGAGTAAGATTCAATGCAAAATCACGCAGGAATAACGGGTTATTTTAAGTGATTTTAAAGCAGAAGATTGCTGTTTACAAGCGGCAAACAAAGAGCTTTGCATAAAACACTGTTTTCCTTCGTTAAATTTACTCAATTTAGCCCGCTAATATTCATAAATTTGCCTTGTAAAACAGCGTTTTATACTAATCTGAACTTTAAAAATCAAATCGAACTCAGGTTATTAATAAATCGGGCCCGACGAACAAAGTAAGTATTGAGAAGTTGATCTGATGAAATAAAATTTGCATTTTTGCTTCTGTTAAAACGAACAAAGAAGATCATGAGATTAAAAAATACAATTCTAGTATTCATTTTACTTTTTACAACCTTCGCAGCTAAAGCCGAAGGATATCGGATTGCAGTGCAATGGGAAGGACTGAAAGACTCATCGTTGTTCTTAGCACATTACTATGACACAAAGATTTACGTAAACGACACAATACAACTTGATAAACAGGGCAAAGGCACTTTTTCGGGAAAAGAAAAGCTGAAAGAAGGTCTTTATGTGCTATACCTGAACGAAAAAATTTATTTCGACATTTTAGTTGGTGCCGATCAGGAATTTGCCATTTCAACCGAAAACTCCGATTTTATATCCAAATTGAAAATTGAGAAAGCAAAAGAGAGCGAAGATTTTTTGGCCTATCAGAATTTCCTCAGGAAGAAGCAACAAGATAGAAATGAACTTGAAAAACAGATAAAAGAAGGCGATTCCATTGCAATGGAATCAGCAAAAAATAAGCTTCAGGATCTTGAAAAAGAGATGCTTAAATTTATGAAGGACGAAAAAGAGAAGTACCCTGGCACAATGTACTCCTTATTCATCAAAACTGCTGATCAGATAATTATTCCAGAACCGCAATTTGACAAAAACGATCCACAATACGACTCGCTTGCTTTTTTCTATTACTACAATTACCGACGAGACCATTTTCTTGACAATATCGACTTTGGTGACGACCGAATCATTAACACACCCCTGCTCTATCCAAAACTCGACACTTATTTCAATAAAATATTGATCCAGGCTCCTGATTCAATCATTCCACAGGCAATGAAGGTTATAAACCAATCGAGGAAAAACAAGATCATGTTCCAATACACA
>CAZRXT010000207.1:0-4712 GCA_964604035.1 uncultured Prolixibacteraceae bacterium
GGGATATTCGATATTAATGTTATGGTGTTTGCAATTACAACTTTAGTTAGTCAAGGAATAAAGTTTTATCTACTTGCACTTCTTATTGTCAAAATTGGTCCAAGGGTGAACAAAATCATCAATTATAAGGTTAAACCATCGGTAATAATTGCTATTGCTACTGTGGTTATTTTTGTTATTGTTTTAAATATTCTTTAAAAATCAAAATATGGAAATTAATAGTTGGAGTTGGATCGGATTTATTGGTTTTGTGATTGTAATGTTGGTTGTTGATTTGGGACTATTTCATCGCAAGTCGCACGAAGTGAAAATTAAGGAAGCTCTTACTTGGAGCGCAATCTGGATTATGCTTGCCTTACTTTTTGCAGGTGGAATCCATTGGCTTATGGGAAAAGAAAAAGCCCTCGAATTTTTGGCTGGCTATGTTATTGAGAAGTCTTTAAGCATCGACAATTTATTTGTTTTCATTCTGGTTTTCAGCTTTTTTGATGTTCACCCAAAATACCAGCATAAAGTTTTGTTTTGGGGAATTTTAGGCGCTCTTATTATGCGAGCCATTTTTATATTTGCAGGCGTTGCACTACTAAATAAATTTCACTGGATTATTTATCTGTTTGGTGCTTTTTTGGTATTTACTGGATTCAAAATGTTGGTGCAGAAAGAAGAAAAGATCGATCCAGAAAAAAATCCATTAGTCCGTGTTTTCAAGAAATTCTTTCCAGTAACCGATCGCGACCACAATGGTAGTTTTTTCACCAAGATTGACACTAAAGTTTATGCCACGTCGCTTTTTATAGTTTTACTCGTGGTTGAATTTACCGACTTAATTTTTGCAGTCGATTCAATTCCTGCAATCCTAGCCATATCATCCGATACATTTATCATCTTCACATCCAATGTTTTTGCAATTTTGGGGTTAAGGGCTCTCTATTTTGCACTAGCCGGCATTACAAGCTATTTCCATTACCTGAAATATGGTTTGTCTGCCATTCTTGTTTTTGTTGGGGTAAAGATGTTGATAGGAGGAATTTATAAAATTCCAACGGCCTATTCTTTGCTTACCATTATTGGGATACTGGCTATTTCTGTTGCGTTATCGCTGATATTCCCTCAAAAAGAAAAAAATATTTCGAATCAATAGAAGAATTCAATTAAAGGTCTCTTGTAAACAGTAATCTTCAATGCAAAATTCGATGGGAATAAAGATTTATTTCTATTGATTTTAAGCAGATGACTACTGTTTATGAGAGTTTTTTTGAAGTAGAATTACACACAGAATCAAACTTCGGGTTAATATTATTCTGCTTTAACCCTTTTCGAATCAATAGTTTTCGATATCAATAAAAAAACTTCAAGCCACGCAACCTTGTTTCATCTATTTGCATCTTTAGCATGTTCAAATCATCGACAAGTAAAATGAAACAAGCATGTTGCGATCATTATTAACACAGTTCAGCTTAGTTAATAGTCGGATTCAACAGCTTTAGTTTCATTCGAACGTTCAAATATTCAATAATTTAACACCGAAATAATAAGAATGAAAAAACTGTTGCTTTTAGCGTTTATTATTGCCTCAGTTGCAGTTAGCGCACAAAATGATAGCATAGATACAGGCAATTGTAAAGCCCGTTTTTATTACACTGTCAATAGTCAAGTACAGTCAGATGTTCCTTCCACAACCATTAATTTTTTTGATGAGTCGGACGGAAAAGTTACTGAATGGTTCTGGGATTTTGGCGATGAAGAAATTAGCACAGAGAAACATCCTACGCACGTTTATGTCCATCCTGTAATTTCCAACGGTTCTTTGGTGAAAATCAACCCATATCGTACCGTTTCGCTTACAATAGTTACCTCCGAAGGTTGTAAATCAACTTTTTCTCAACTCATCAACATTTACGACATTCCTGCTGATGGCGGAAAAACCTGCAAATCGGATTTCTATTTTTACCAAACAGGCTTCGATTCGCTGACACAAACTGCATCGTTTAAGTTTGTCAACATGGGAAATTCTGATTCGGAATCTTACCTCTGGAATTTTAGCGATGGCATTACAAGTACTGAATTTGAACCAGAAATGACTTTCGATTTCAGTCGCACCGAGCGCAAAGTTTGCCTTACTGTGCTTGGTGCCGATAGTTGTTCCGATGAGTTGTGTCAAGCCGTATATATCAATCCATCGGGAGGTGATATAAATTTGGGCGACACAACAAGCTCCGACTGTTTTGTTGCTTTTGGTTATACGATCAATTACGCTGTTCAAACTTTTGCACCTGCCTTAGTTCTCGATTTTTATTCTAAAACTGAAAACCCTGTGGCTAAATATCTATGGGATTTTGGCGACGGAACATCGAGCGATGAAGCAAATCCAACTCATATTTTTAATTTCCCAACAGCTGAAGATTCAATTCTTGGCGATCAGAACCATATACGTACTATTTGCCTAACAATTACAACTACCGACGGTTGCGAAAGCTCATGGTGCGAGGTTATCGACCTTTATACAGGAACCTACCCCGAAGATAAATGCACGGCGTGGTTCAAATTTTACGAAGCAGAAGATGTGGTTACAATTCCCGAAGTTGTTCCGTTTAAGCTTGTTGCTACTAACGATGCCGCGGTAAGCTGGCTTTGGGAGTTTGAAGATGGAACTATAAGTACCGACCGCGAATTAGTGGTTAATTTCGATGCTTTCAAAGAGACTCAAAAAGTTTGCCTTACTACGACAAACAACGAGGGGTGTGTAAATACCTTGTGCGAAACAGTTTGGATACCACAAGTAATTATTGATACTATTTTTCCTGAACCAGTATGCGACAAATATAAGTTCAGATATGATTCTAATTTCCCCGAATGGGCTTCGGCGTGCATTGGAACTGTTACGGCACAGGTTGTTGATGGCGATTTGCCTGCTGATGTTCAGTACTATTATTGGACTTCGGGAGCCGATGGCTTGTTTGTTGATGGTTCGTTAATGACCAATATGTGCCCAACTGAAACATATACAGTAACGGCCTTAACTGCTGATGGATGCAAATTTTCAGGGTCAATAATTTTCAATTCCGACGGAACAGTTACCGAGATTCAGATCGACCCAATTAATTGGTGGATAAGTGGAAGGGGCGACGATTCTTATATCGATTATGAAATTCCGGACAGTACTTACTCTGTTGAATGGATTCTTTGCGATGGTTCGGTATACTCAGGTGAAAATGTACCTCTCCAAAAAATTAATTGTGGCTCGAACAAACCCAACCTGATTCTTAAAGATGCTGTTGGTAATGTGATATATAGCGAAAATATATCGTTGAAAACTTCAGATAATTCAATAAATGAGTCAACAAAATTTAAGCTTTACCCAAACAGAGTTAATGAAACATTGACCCTTCAGATTGGTGATATAGAAAGCAGCAATTTGAGCTTTGAAATTAGCAACATAAAAGGTCAGGTTCTGTTAAAAAAGAAAATCACAGATTTGCACCCTGGACAGCGTTGCATTATTGATGTTTCGCACGTTGGGAATGGTATTTACATAGGCAAACTTTTGTTGGGCAATAAGGTTTTAGGCACTGAAAAGTTTATGAAATAATTAGCTGGATATTAGCTAAAAATCAAAAACCCCATCACTATTGTGACGGGGTTTATTTTTTTAGTTCAAGTTTGTTTAACACAATAATTCTCACAAAACTTGATAACGGTTTAGAATTGGTTCTTAAACTAATTTGAAAAATATTGGCGTTGGTGAAGTTAGATTATCATTGATAGGACACCTATTTTTTATTGTCTCAATCCACTTTTCTGTTAATTCAGGTGAAGCATCTGTTATGGGTTCAAAAACAACATCAATTTGTTTGAAACCTGCTCGTTCAGCATCCGATTGCCCAAAAAGTCGCGCAGGATTAATATTTCCACTAATTGAAATACGAAGTTTTTCAACTTTTATATTCATTTCTTTAGCCGTTAAATGAGCCACGACATTGATACATCCGGCATAACTGGCCAAAAGATATTCTACGGGACTTGCTCCAAGATCATCACCTCCAAGTGCTGGTGGTTCATCAACAACTATATTAAACTTACGTGCATTTGCTAAAAAGCGGGCAGCCGTTTGAGCCTCTCCTTTAATTCTAAATGTTAAATCCGACATATTAAATACTGTTTTTATGGTTAAAAATGAGACTTCCTCAATTCAACTTGTTATTGTTGAGACAAAATAACGGTGGTTTAATCTATGTATCAATCCCTTTTATGTGGTATAATGCATACCCAAAAAATGGTATGTACAAATACGGTTATCTAAATTATTGAAACACCCTAGTTTGCCTAAAATAATTTTTTCAGTATTACCTGTTGTTAGTATCAGAAATGAATATATCTTTGTTCGTAAATTAACGAACAGGAATAATGTCAAAAGAAGTTACAACGCAGAAACAAGAGAAGATTGCCAGATATGCTAAAGCTATGGGGCATCCGGTTCGCGTGTATGTTTTAGATTTGCTTTCAAAACAAGCATGTTGTTATAGTGGCAACCTTAGCGACGAACTGCCCATTGCTAAATCTACCCTCTCACAGCACTTAAAGGAGTTGAAAGATGCTGGATTGATTCAGGGAGAAATTGAAGCCCCAAAAATCAAATATTGTATCAATAAAGAAAACTGGGCCGAAGCTCAACTCTTGTTTAAAGAGTTTATGAACCCCTAAATCCCCTAAAG
>CAZRXT010000208.1:0-4674 GCA_964604035.1 uncultured Prolixibacteraceae bacterium
ATTCAGAATGCAGGATTGTTGCTTGAGGATTTCAAAGGTGGTTCGCGCTCTTTCATGAACTATTTTAACTATCTGGCCAATTTTCGTGCCGATAAGCTTGAACCAACCAAAACGACAAGAGAATCTGTTGGCAACCCCGATGCTTGGTATTCAAAAACAAGTCAAAAGAAAGATCTTATTCGAAGCAGTTTCGATTCGATAAATAGTGTGCTTGATGATGCTATTTCTTTTTATGACAATAATTATCACTCGTATTCTACAGCAAACGAGATTTTTAAAAATATTTATGCGTTAGGTCTTTTGTCTACATTGGCAATTCATGAGCGCGAAATTGGATTGGAAAACAATTCGTTGCTGCTGAGCGAGAGTAACTTGTTCCTGAAAAAGATAATTGGCAATAACGATGCTCCGTTCATCTATGAAAAAGCTGGAAATTATTTTCAGAATTTCATGATTGATGAATTTCAGGATACTTCGGTTGTTCAGTGGGAGAATTTCAAGCCTTTGATTCAGAATTCGCTTTCCGAAAATCATTCAAATTTGGTTGTTGGCGATGTGAAGCAATCTATTTACCGTTGGCGCAACAGCGACTGGCAGTTATTGTCGAAGAGGATCAAAGAAGAACTTTCAACTTTTGATGTCAGGGAGACAAATCTCGATTCGAACTGGAGGAGTAGGCGAGAGGTTGTCGATTTTAACAATCGTTTTTTTGTGAATGCAAACCGTATTTTGCAGGATACTTACAACAATATGATCGACTCGTCGGTGAATCAGATTCCTGTTTTCGACCAATACCGGCGCACTATTTCTGATGCCTTTTCCGATGTTGTTCAGAACAGTTCGAGTGGAAAAGATGGTGGTTTTGTTCAGATTCAATTGATAAACCCCAAAGAAGTTGATTACAAAGAGCAAACAATAAAACTGTTAATAGAACAGATAGAACGGGTTCAGGAGCTTGGTTTCAAGGCTTCCGATATTGCTATTCTGATTAGGAAAAACGACCAGGGGCGCGATATTGCACATGCTCTTTTGAGCCACAAAGATAAACAGGACAAATACAACTTTGAAGTCGTTTCCGACGACAGTTTATTCCTTTCGACATCGAATGCTGTTGGTTTTCTGGTTGGCCTGTTGCGTTACATTGCCCAGCCTTGGAATGATGTTGTAAGAGCCTCTTTGTCGTTCGAATTCTGTAAAAATATTCTTCCTTTTCTGACAGGAAAAGAACAGAATGACAATAGTTTAATTGCCGATTTTGTGTCAGAAAATGTGATAGCTGAATATTTTCCTTTCTTCAGAGAAGAGAAAAATAATCCAACAAAATTGAAGTGGGCAAACCTTTCGTTAACCGATCTTGTTGCCGAATTGGAACAGCGTTATTCTCTTCGTTCGATTTCGGGCGAGCAGGCCAACCTGCAGGCATTCAAAGATGTGGTTCACGACTTTTCTTCGCGAGAGAGCGAAAACCTGTTCAATTTTCTGGAATGGTGGGATAAATTTGGTGATAAAATAAAGGTGCAATCGGCCGGGCAGAGAGATGCGATTCGGATTCTCTCAATTCATAAATCGAAAGGGCTAGAGTTTCCAATTGTTTTTGTGCCGTTTTGCGATTGGAATTTTGCGCCAAACTCGAGTAACCAGAATATATTGTGGTGCCCAACTTCAGGCCAATATGAAAAAGATTTTCCAATTTTGCCTGTCAAATTCACAAAAGAGCTTCCTCGTACCGATTTTGCTGAATCGTATTTTACCGAGATGCTTCTCTCTTTTATCGACAATCTGAACCTCTTATACGTTGCCCTCACCAGACCAGTTGACGGACTGTTCATTTTCTCGGAACTAAAACCAGAAATTAAGGAAATCAAAAGTGCAAGCGATCTTTTAACCGATTTTGTTAGTGCTGAATTGAACGATGAATCGGTTTTCGAACTTGGCAAACTGGTTACTGAACAAAGTGAAATAAAAGCTAGAAATGAAGTTGATCTTTCCAAAAAGATTAGCCTGAAAACAAACTTGATAGATTCGCTAAGGTTGCACAAAAACTATGAACATTTTCTTGATCCTGAGAATGAAAATGCTGCCGCAAGAGTAAATGAAGGTAATCTCATTCACGAAATTCTGTCAAAAATTGAAAAGGTGTCCGATCTTGAAGTTGCAGTGAAACTTATGGCTAAGCAGGGGAAAATTGCAATTGAGGCTGTTGACGATTTGTTTAAACAAGTACTTGCCTATATTGAAAACCCTCTTGCAAAACATTGGTTCGATGACACTTATAATGTATTGAATGAAACCACTATCATCGATCCTATTTTCAATTTAACAAGGCCCGACAGAGTGATGATTTTAGATGACGAAGTTATTGTGGTTGATTATAAGACTTCCGGCGAAGTGAAAATGGCTCATCAAAAACAGGTTAAGTCGTATAAAATGAAGATTGAGCAAATGGGCTACAAAAATGTTTCGGGATTTGTGTGGTACTTGAAAACAGGGCAGATCATGAATGTTGATGACAAATGGGAGGGTATTTTATAAAAGAATTATATGGCGAGTTCAGAATTTCAATGCTTTTGCAAATGTCTAAATTGCCTTTGGGTTGGGCAACACAGCGAAGTCGATCACGACCGAGTTGAAACTTGCTTTGGCCCCGATGAAATTGAAGTTTGCCCGGTTTGCGGTAGTCTCGACCTTATTAACCTGAGTTCGACTTTATTTTTGAGTTCAGACCGCTTGTAAATAGTAATATTCAATGCAAAATCACGCAGGAATAACGGGTTATTTTAAGTGATTTTAAAGCAGAAGATTGCTGTTTACAAGCGGCAAACAAAGAGCTTTGCATAAAACACTGTTTTCCTTCGTTAAATTTACTCAATTTAGCCTGCTAATATTTATAAATTTGCCTTGCAAAACAGCGTTTTATGCTAATCTGAACTTAAAAAATAAAATCGAACTCAGGTTATTAATATCTATCCTGATTCTGGAGTAACATCCAAATTATAGGCTCTATTTCAAATTCTACTTATCAAAAAGGCAATATTTCCTTGGGGATATATGTTGTATAACCTGTTTGAAATAATAAAAGTATTTCTGACTTTTGTTTTCTCATAAATCTAATCTATGCCTTATTCCGATAAAGAAAAATTTTATTTGGCTGTCGACTGTGTCATTTTTGGGTTCGATGGCGAAGTGTTAAAGTTATTATTGTATAAAAGGGATTTTGAACCCGAAATTGGGAAATGGTCGTTGATGGGAGGTTTTCTTCGTTCGAACGAAACATTAGATTCTGCTGCATATCGTATTCTTGCACGCATTACTGGTCTGAGAAACATTTATATGGAGCAATTGAGTACCTTTTCTGATGTTGATCGTGACCGTGAGGCTAGAGTTATTAGTACTGCATATTTCTCGTTGATTAAAATTGAAGATTACGATATAGATGTTCTTAAAAAATACAATGTTGAGTGGTTCGACATTAATAGCATTCCGGAACTTATTTTCGACCATGCCGAAATGGTAGATAAAGGGTTGAAACGTTTATACCGAAGGGCTACAAGTCAACCTATTGGTTTTGAGTTGCTTCCTGAGCAGTTTACAATTACGCAGCTCCGTAATTTGTATGAAGGAATTTATCAAAGGCCACTCGATCCAGCAAATTTTAGAAGGAAATTTATGTCGATGGATTTATTGAAACGGTTGCCAATAAAAGATATGAATAGCTCAAGAAAAGGGTCGTTCCTATATTCTTTCGATAAAGAAAAATACGAAGATCTGATGTCGAAAGGATTTTCGTTTGATGTGACTGGAATTTAAAAAGTCGAACAGACATTTATAGTGATAGATTAAATAGATTAATAAATAAAACAATTAAAAAATAGATAATTATGAGCAGTTTTGAAACACAAGAAGTTTGGTTTGTAACAGGAGCTCAACTTCTGTATGGTGGCGATGCAGTTATTTCTGTAGATGCACATTCAAATGAAATGGTAGCAGGATTGAACGCTTCCGGAAATCTTCCGGTGAAAGTTGTTTACAAAGGAACAGCTAACTCGTCGTCCGAAATATCTGAAATTATGCGTGCCGCTAACGGCGATACAAAATGCGTTGGTATGATTACCTGGATGCACACTTTCTCTCCAGCAAAGATGTGGATTCATGGTTTAATGGACTACAAAAAACCATTATTACACCTTCATACTCAATTTAATGCACAAATTCCATGGTCTGAAATCGACATGGATTACATGAACCTGAACCAATCGGCTCATGGCGACCGCGAATTTGGTTTCATCACAAGCCGTTTGCGCAAACCTCGCAAGGTGGTAGTTGGTTTCTGGAAAGACAAATCAACCCACGATAAAATTGCTGGTTGGATGCGCGTTTGTGCAGCTTGGGCCGATGCTCAGAATATGCAAATTATCCGTTTTGGCGATAATATGAACAACGTTGCTGTTACCGATGGTGACAAAGTTGAAGCTGAAATCCGTTTGGGTTACCACGTTGATAATGCTCCAATTGCAAAACTTGTACCTTATGTTGAAGCAGTTACTGAGGCTGAAATCGATGAATTGATTGCTGTATACGAAAAACTATACGACTTTGCCGATGATTGTAAGAAAGGTGCTGAAAAACACATTTCGGTGCGTCAGGCAGCTGCTCAGGAAATTGGACTTCGTCGTT
>CAZRXT010000209.1:0-4673 GCA_964604035.1 uncultured Prolixibacteraceae bacterium
GAACGACTCCCTAAGCCAGAGGTAGTTCTTAGTTGGTCGGCCGAGCAGTTTGCAAATGCTATTGTTCACAATCAGAAATGCCCAGATTATAATGCTGATTTAAGGCAACTTATTCATGTTGGGTATAAGGTTGCAGCAAAGAAAGGCAAGATTTATTACGATGCGCTGGAAAAGTTTGAACCGAATATTGAAAAACAAGTTTTTGAAAATATTTTCGAAAGACACATGAAGCTTTTAAAATAGATTTCATTATTAATTGTAAATTAGGGTGTTATTCGGTATTTTATTCCGTTAACACCCTTGTTTTTTATAATATGCTAATTTATATTGTTATAATTAGCTATATTTGATAATACAAAGGTTAATGGAATAGATATTGAAAATCTGATAATAAATGATTATTGAATATGTCCAAAACTAATACATCAGATAATTGCAGTTCGTTTGAACGGAAAATCGAACTTTTGGAAGGAGAAGTTAAACATCTCAAGAAAGAGTTAGAGCGTTCAAACCAATTTAAAGTGGCTGTTTTGTCAAACCTAAGCCACGAAATGAGGACTCCACTAAATGGTATTTTGGGTTTTACTGAAATTATTTCAGACCCTTCACTATCCAATGAGGATAGGAAAATGTATGCAGACGTGCTCGTTGAAAGTGGAAATGCACTAATTGCTGTTGTGAACGATGTTTTGGATATTACGAAAATTGATCAGGATGTCTATCGGGTTTATCCAGTAAAGTTCGATCTTAACGATTTACTGTTTCAGGTTTATTCCGATTTTAAACCGATTTCCGAAAAAAAGAACCTTCAACTATTTCTTGAAAATGTAATAAGTACACCATTTTACGTCAATTCAGATCCTGCTGTTTTAGGCAAGATATTGAATAAGCTGATTGATAATGCTCTGAAGTTTACAAAGAATGGATGGGTTAAGTTTTATTATAAAGAAGCAAATAATAAGATTAAATTTTTTGTTGAAGATACAGGTATCGGAATCCCTCAGGAAATACAAGAGTCAATTTTTGAACGATTTACAACTCAGCCCGTTTCTCAATCACGGCACATGGGCGGTACCGGTATAGATCTTTCTCTTTGCCATGGACTTGTGGGTTTATTGGGCGGTAGTATAAGTTTGAAATCGAAACTGGGAAGTGGTTCAGTTTTTACTTTTTCGATATCCAACCTCTAATTAAAAAGTTTTTTTGACATTGGTAGGCTTACTAACGTTCAATATTTGAGTAAAAGTTTAATTTTGCTGTTCTAATAAATAATGAACTATTAGTTATGAAAGATCATAACTTTAACTATTGCAAGACATTAACTGAGTATCGCCGTGAAGCGACACTTGAGGTGAATATTGGTGGCGTTCCTTTGGGAGGTGCTAATCCTATTCGTATTCAGTCAATGACCGATACCGATACAATGGATACCGATGCTACTGTCGATCAGTTTATCCGTATTGTGAAAGCTGGCGCCGACTATGTGCGTATAGCAGTAAAAACATCGAAAGATGCTGAGAATTTGAAAAATATTAAAGCGAAGATCAGAGAGTTAGGTTATCAAACTCCAATCATTGCCGATGTTCATTTTTCGCCAAAAGTTGCCGAAATTGCTGCTCAGTATGTTTCAAAAGTAAGGATCAATCCTGGAAATTTCTACGATAAAAGAGCTCAGTTTGAGCATATTTTTTACAACGATGAAGAGTATCGACAGGAACTTGTTAAGCTTGAAGAAGCTTTGGTGCCTTTCATCGAAACTTGTAAAGAGAATAACACAACTATTCGTATAGGTGCTAACCAAGGTTCTCTTTCCGACCGTATTATGAGCCGTTATGGCGATACGCCGGCTGGTATTGTTGAGTCCGTTATGGAGTTTCTGCGCATTTGCAATAAGTGCGATTTCCATAAAATTGTAATCTCAATAAAATCGTGGAATACACGCATGCTTGTTTATACAGTTAGGCTGATGAACTACAAAATGCGCCTCGAGGATATGAATTATCCTTTTCATATTGGAGTTACCGAAGCCGGAGAAGGAGAAGATGGACGAATCAGGTCTGCTGTTGGAATTGGAACTTTGCTAATTGATGGTATAGGCGATACAATTCGCGTTTCTCTTACCGAAAAGCCTGAAAATGAAATACCTTTTGCTAAAAAACTGGTTGATGTTATTACCAGCAGAAAGGGGCATGAAAAAATTGATGCACCAAGTTTTGCGCAAATCAACCCTTTTGAATTTGAAAGACGGTATGGTCGCCCTGTTCGGAAAATTGGTAATCGTAGACCTCCCGTTGTTATTGCATCTTTAAATGGAAACGAAATTCTTGAGGTTTCTAATTTGAACGGAAAACTGGAGCCCGATTATTATACTAATGGTCGATACATTATCAACAGGCTAAATAAACGCTTTCCAATTCTGACCCTTGAAGATTATCTTTATAACGATATCTATCAAAGTAGTCACCGCTTTATTCGTACATCGCGAAAAGAGTTTGTCGAATTCAGAGAGAATAATCCTGAAATTGTACAAAAGCTCAAATCTGAACGAAAAGCTGTCATCCTTCTCGAATCTGACAATGCTAATCGGTATGCCGATATGCGAGCTTTTTTCATGATTATGGATTCCATTGTTTGCAGGCTCTCTGTTGTTCTTTGTGGTCAATACAATGAGAAGCGATTGCAAGACTTGCAGTTAAAGGCAGCTACCGATTTTGGTGGATTGTTTATTGATGGTTATGGCGACGGAATTTTGCTCGAAAACGAAGGGAACGACTTGTTCTATTCCGACTTAAAAAATACGAGTTTCGCAATTCTTCAGGCAACTAGAATGAGGATTACAAAATCTGAATTTATCTCATGCCCTGGATGTGGAAGAACTCAATTCGACTTACATAAAACTACTCTCGAGATAAAAAACCATTTCTCTCATCTCCGTCATCTTAAGATAGGTATCATGGGGTGTGTTGTGAATGGCCCCGGCGAAATGGGTGATGCTGATTATGGTTTTGTAGGAGCTGGGAATGGCAAGATAAATCTTTATAAAGGACAGAAAGTTGTGAAGAGGCATATCCCTTTTGAAGAAGCTGTTGATGAGCTGGAAAAAATCATTAAGGAAAATAACGATTGGAAGGAAGACTAAATATAAAAGGAGCAGAAATGCTCCTTTTTTGTTTTATGATGGTTTTATTTTCTTTTTCTGTTTGATATTTTGCCTATCGAAAATGTTTTAATTGATTGTAAATCAAAGGGTAGAATTTCGAATAAACCCCTCCCGGTATAATGTACAATCAAGTTGCGCAAGTACATAAAAGCCCCTGAGCAGTTTGCTATAAATAGCACTGGGTCTCGTCGCATTATGGCATAAAAAATCGTCATCATTCCGCCAATAAGGCTAAAATACCAAAAACCGAGCGGCAAATGCGACTTTCGTGTTTTCTCGGCTACTAGCCACTGATATATAAATCGAAAGGAAAAAACAACTTGAGATACAATGCCAAAAATCATTAACCAACCTTCCATTTTCCCTTCACCAGAAATTTGTTCTCCTCCATTATTGCTAAAGAAGAACATCAAAGCAAGGTAACCAACCGGTAAAAACGAAACGGTGTACCTGAAGTATCGGTCTAACTTCTGCCATTCTCCTTGAATTTGCAAGTTGCGAATATAAATATAAAAAGTGATAAACTCCCCAATGATAATGGCTGGGTCTTTACGAAGAGCCCCATATACAATCATCAAAAACGCAGCAATCAAACCTATTTGCCAATATATCAACGGAGAAATAACCTTGCCTGCCTTCTCGGTCGAAAACCATTGAATCAAGGATCGAATAGAAAAGAGAAACTGAGCCAGAAAACCTACAGAAAAAATGATAAAATCGGTTGAGGTGAAGTGCATTGTTTATTTTTTATTGGAAGTACAAAAGTATTAAAAAAGGCAACACGTTAATGTTGCCTTTAATTATTTATATGTCAATGTTTTATTATGCAATGTTTGTGAACACCTGCTGAACATCTTCGTCTTCTTCGAGTTTGTCGAGCAGTTTTTCAATTTCTTCCATCTGTTCTTCGCTGAGTTCTACAGGAGCAGTTGGAACGTATTGTAAGCTAGCTTTCTTTATTTCAATTTTAGCATCTTCAATTGCTTTTGTAAGCGAACCAAAGTCGGTGAAATCGGCATAAGCGTAACAAGTTCCTTCGTTTTCCGAAAGCTCTTCTAGGCCTCCATCTATAAGTTCCATTTCTAGCTCTTCCAAGTCTTTACCAACAGGCATTTCAAATTCAATCACAGCTTTACGCGAGAACATGTTTACCATTGAACCCGAAGGTGCAAGACCTGCGCCCCATTTGTTATATATCCATTTCATGTTTGCAACCGTACGCGCGTGGTTGTCTGTCAGGCATTCCGACAAGATCATCACGCCATAAGGACCTTTTCCTTCGTAAAGTTCTTCGGTGAAAGATTCAGTGTCCTTGCCCGAGGCTCTTTTGATCGCTGCTTCAATGTTGTTTTTAGGCATGTTCTGAGCCTTGGCATTCTGTATCGCAGTTCGTAGTGCTGCATTCATTTCCGGATCAGGAACGCCTGCTTTTGCTGCTACAGTGATTGCTTTTCCCAGTTTTGGGAAAATTCGTGACATCTTATCCCAACGTTTTTCTTTTGCCGCCCTGCGG
>CAZRXT010000210.1:0-4652 GCA_964604035.1 uncultured Prolixibacteraceae bacterium
AAAAGAGATTAGCAAAAGATGAGTTTAACTTTAACGACTTTCTGAAGCAAATCAACCAGGTGAAGAAAATGGGTAACCTCAAAGATATTGCAGGTATGATTCCTGGTATGGGAAAAGCTCTTAAAGATATTGAAATTGAGGATGATGCATTCAAACATATTGAAGCAATAATCTATTCGATGACTCCTGCCGAACGCGAAGATCCATCGTTGATGAATGGAGGTAGAAGAAAGCGTATTGCCGATGGTTCAGGAACTTCAATTCAAGAAGTTAATCGCCTATTGAAACAGTTTACCGAGACACGAAAAATGATGAAAATGGTTGCTCAGGGTAAGAAAATTGGCAGTGGCATGAAAGGTTTCAGACGTTAAATCTTAAATAGCTAGAAAAATGATACTAATTGATGGAAATAAAATAGCTCGCGAAATCAAGGCTGAGATAGCCGAAGAAGTAAAGCTTATAGAGCAAAAAGGAGGAAAGACTCCACATTTGGCTGCAATTCTTGTTGGTCACGATGGTGGAAGTGAATCTTATGTGGCATTCAAAATTAAAGATTGCGCCGAAGTGGGTTTCAAGTCATCTCTTTTTCGTTATGAAGATGATGTTACTGAGGCAGAATTGCTTGCAAAAATTGAAGAATTGAATCAAGATGAGGATGTTGACGGGTTTATTGTGCAGCTCCCTCTTCCCAAGCATATATCTGAGCCAAAGGTAATTGAAGCAATTGACTACAAGAAAGATGTTGACGGATTTCATCCTGTAAATGTTGGTCGAATGGTAATTGGACTTCCATCGTTTGTTTCTGCAACTCCATTTGGCATTGTTGAACTTCTGAAAAGATACAACGTTGAGACCTCGGGAAAGAATTGTGTTGTAGTTGGCCGTAGTAACATTGTTGGTCGACCAATGAGTGTTTTAATGTCTCAGAAAGAGATGAACACAACAGTAACAGTGGCACATAGCCGCACAAAAAATTTGGAAGAAGTTTGTGCTAATGCCGATATTTTGATCGCAGCTCTTGGTTCTCCTGGTTTTATTAAAGGAAATATGGTTAAAGAAGGTGCCGTTGTTATTGATGTTGGAACTACTCGAGTACCTTCAACAACAACTAAATCAGGATTTAAGCTAATGGGTGATGTCCGATATGATGAGGTTGCTGATAAATGTTCATTTATTACACCAGTTCCCGGAGGAGTAGGGCCAATGACTAGGGTTGGGTTGTTGAAAAACACACTGTTAGCAGCCAAGAAAGAGATTTATTCATAAATATAAGAGATTAAAAATCCCTTTTTTTGACTTTAGTTGAAATCATATAAAACATAGAACAATGAAGAATCCATTTTTGCTTATACTTTTTGTCGGGGTAATACTATTGCTCAATTCTTGCTCTACGGTGCCAGTTGTTGGCCGCAAACAATTGAATCTTTTGCCTGAATCGCAAATGCTTTCACTCAGCCTTACCAACTATAAAGCTTTTTTAGACACTTCGGATGTAATAAAAAGTGGTAAAGAATATGACTTGGTCAAAAGTTCAGGAACAAAAATATCGAGAGCTGTTATTAAATTTCTGAACGATAATAATCTACAAGATCGTGCTTCAAATTTTGCATGGGAATACAACTTGGTAAAAGATGCTTCGGTGAATGCTTGGTGTATGCCTGGTGGAAAGGTTGTTTTCTATAGCGGTATTATTCCCGTTTGCAAAGACGAACAAGGCGTAGCAGTTGTAATGGGACACGAAATTGCTCATGCAGTTGCCCGCCACGGAAATGAAAGAATGAGTCAAGGTATGATTGCTGAATATGGAAGCATGGCATTAGATATTGCATTGAAACAGAAACCAGAGCAAACACGTAACATATTTTTGAATGCTTATGGCATTGGTTCTCAGGTAGGAGTGATGTTACCTTTCTCTCGGAAACAAGAATATGAAGCCGATAAGCTAGGCTTAATTTTGATGACTATGGCAGGTTATGATCCTAGCCAGGCTGTTGCCTTTTGGGAGAGAATGTCGAAACTTGGTGGGGCTAATGTGCCGGAGTTTCTTAGTACACATCCAATTTCTACAAAAAGAATTGAAGCTTTAAAAAAGGCTTTACCAGAAATGGAAGCATATAAACCCAAGAAATAAATGTTAAATGTTTTATAGCCTTAGTTTCAGAGTATCAAAATTGGTTATTTTTTATATATTTGAGAACTGAACTTAATATTGACTATGAACCATGAACTTTGATAGCAAAGATAAAACTGAAAATCGCGATTTTGAAGGAAGTAAATTCCGCGAGAAAGTGTATTCAAAGGTTGTTAGAGCAGGAAAAAGAACCTATTTCTTCGACGTTAAAGCCACTCGTAAAGATGAATTATATCTGACCATTACAGAGAGCAAAAAAAGAGGAGACTATGATGATAATGCCTTTTTCGAGAAATTTAAGATTTTTCTATATAGAGAAGATTTTGAAAATTTTTCGAATGGTTTAGCCGAAGTCTTAGATTACATCAAAGAGAACCAACCTGCAATTGGAGAGGATGAAAATTCGATATTAAATAGAGACTTTGTAGAAGTTGATTTTGATGACTTAGCTAAATAAAAAACACGCTTTTAGCGTGTTTTTTATTTATGCAATATTTCTTTGTTTCTTAATCTCTTCATAAGCAAGATTTACTTTTTGAAACTTCTCTTTAGCATCTTTCTGAAAATCTTCGCCTAAATAACTAACCTTATCAGGATGATATTTCTTAGCCATTTTCCGATAGGCTTGTTTTACCTCTTCGTCCGTTGCATTATGATCTATTTCTAACACTTTATATGATGAATCTGTGTTTTTAACAAACATTGCTTTTATCGATTCATAGTCGTTTGACCTAATCCCCATGTTCACAGCAATATGAGCAATAAGCTTTATTTCCGATTCGTGAATCTCTCCATCGGCCTGAGCTATGCCCCAAAGGAAATGCAAAAGTTGTAATCTTGATGCATAATCCATGTTCAGTTGAATTTGTCGGCACACATCTGAAACAGGAATATTTTGTTGAAGCAAGTCCCGTAACAATTTTAGTGCTTCATTTGCCGATTGAAGACCGAAATTTCGAATAAAAAAATCCTTCACATAGTCTAACTCCGATTTTAAAGTTTTTCCATCTGCTTTCATTAAGGCTGCAACTAAAACCAAAAGGCTCATTGCATAGCCACCAACAGTAGCATGTTGCGAAGGTGCTTGCCTGAATGTATTTGTTTGATTGTTTGATCCTTGAGTTCCTGCATCAAAAGCCGATCCTAATACAAAGCCAAGTAATGCTCCTATTGGGCCACCTGCAAAAGCACCAAGTCCGGCACCTATCCATTTGCCAAATTTTGCCATTTAAATCAAATTTTTATGTATTTCAATTATTTGTGGTATAATCATTTCAACTTCATCATTCATAATTACAAAGTCCGATTTTGCTATCTTAATTTCATCAGGGAGTTGGCTTTGAATTCTTTTATATACTTCTTCTTTTGAAACCTGATCACGTTTAATAACCCGTTCTATTTTCAATTCTAAAGGAGCGGTAACAGTTATTATTTTATCGAAAGATTGTGTTTGTTTCGATTCAAAAATGATTGCGGCTTCCTGAATTATGTAGGGTGAATTTTGCTCTTTGGCCCATTCTACAAATCTTTTTCTAACTTCGGGATGAACGATTTCATTTACTTTTTGGAGCGCAAAATTATCATTGAAAATCAAATCTGCCATTTTTTTTCGGTGAATGTCGCCATTTGATTGGTAAATGGCGGCTCCAAAAAGTGAGACTAATTTATCATGTATCGTTCGACTTGTATTTATAAGCTTCTTTGCTTCAAAATCAGCATTAAATACTGGAATGCCAATTTTTTCAAATATTTTGCATACAACAGATTTTCCAGAGCCTATACCGCCTGTAACAGCAACTTTGATCATATACTATTTTCTTTCTATAATATATTCAACAGTTGATGGTTGAATGTTTATGATTTTTGTATTTGTGGGAGTGCTAAATACTTTTAGCGATATTGATTTTGATCCTGGTTTAATGTCTTTATAATCAATTCCAACAACAAAATCTGTAGGTTTTATTTTTTTAAATTGATCTAAAGAAACAATGCAGTTCAATTCAACTCTTCCAGGAAATGTAATAACATTGAGGCTATCTGGTATGTTTTTTTTGGTGAGAACAACTTTTTCAATGTATTCTGTATATTGTGAAACTGGGATTTCAGCCATAACTTTCTCAGGGCTAATTTCGAGCTGATCAATTTCTTCGAGCGCTACATTTTCCTGAATTGTACTATTCAAATTCTCGAATTTCTCAGGTTTAGTGTGAATACCTTCAATAGAATCGACTAAAGATGAGGGACCTTTAACTGTTACATATTTTGGTCTGAAGTGAATTGAATCTGACTGAAAATGTTGGTTTTCAAAAGATAAATCAAGATTAGAAATTACCTTCTTTTTCGATTCAATAATTCTATCGAAAAGAAAAAGAAGTGTATCGGGAGATAAATCGAGAATTGAAATGTCTGAATTTAACTGATCGGTAATTTGTGGTATGTAATTGTCGGTTAAAATTATGAATTCCTGAGAATTGTCTTTTTCCATCCTGTTATTTGTAAACGAGCGGATGTTGAAATTGAT
>CAZRXT010000211.1:0-4608 GCA_964604035.1 uncultured Prolixibacteraceae bacterium
GAAACGATAAGCCTGAAAAAAAACAGGAAAAGTAGTGAAACCAAGACCGAAAGCACACCCATAAAAACAAGGTCGATATTGGTGATTGCCAAGATACTTCCAAACAGAAAGCTCATTAAATTAGGTGCATAGCCGGGAGTAATTGCAATAAAAACAATTCCAATAGCCATGCCAAGCGACCACCAAATGGCTATAGAAGAATCTTGCCGAACGTTTCCGCGTTGGGTAAAGTAGTTAATACCAAAAGCCGATAAAATTGAGAACACAGCCGCTCCAATAATTGGGTTAAGTCCCAGATAATAAGCAATTCCAATTCCTCCAAACGAAGCGTGGGTTATACCTCCTCCAACAAAAACCATTCGCCGGGCAACAATGTAAGTTCCAATTATTCCGCAGCAAATGGAGGCCAGAAATGCCGCTAAAACTGCGTTTACAAAAAAGTCGTATTGAATTAATTCAAGCATAAAATCTGAAATTAATTGGATTCGGAATGATGGTGCGTTTCCAACACTGTATGGGGCACACTTCCGTGGGTAATCATCTGAATAGGACAGTTATACGAAGCCAATTGATCCTGTGAAATGATATTTGACGGGTGATAATGCAGTTGCCGATTCACACATGCAATACTTTTCACATAAGTACTAATAGTTCCAACATCGTGCGAGACCAGAAGAATTGCCATTTGCCGGTTCAACTCAACCAGCTTCCTGTAAAGTTCACCTTCAAACTGATTATCGACATAGGTGTCGGGTTCGTCTAAAACCAACAACTTAGGATCAGAAACTAACGCACGACCTAAAAAAGCCCGTTGCATCTGACCTCCGGAAAGTTCGCCAATAGATTTTTTTGCAATCTTCCTGATTCCCAGTTCGTCGATAATCGCATCAACCTTCTCCTTATCTTGTTTAGAAACACGCCTAAACCAGTTTTTCTGATCGATAAAACCCGAAAGAATGACATCATAAACTGAGATTGGAAAACGGCTATCGAATTTATTAACCTGAGGAAGGTAACCTATGTTGCCACCTCTGTTTTTCAATTTTTCTGAAAAAATAATTTCTCCCGAGAGAGGTTTCACCAAACCAAGAATTGCCTTCAACAAGGTAGTTTTTCCACCTCCATTGGGTCCAATAACGCCAACAAAATCATTTTCAGAGATCGAAAAGTTGGCATTTTCGAGTACAACTTTTGAGTCGTAACCGACAGTTAGGTTTTTTATATCAATTAGTTTTTCCGACACCTTTCGAAGCGAATGACTTTTTAAGTTTTGCAGTCAACGAATGCATCTCGTCCATCCAGTTTTCAGCAAGAGGATCAACAGGAATTATCTCTGCACCAATCTCTTTAGCTATTGCTTCGGCTTTTGCAGTTTCGAACTGAGACTGTATGAAAATAGTATTAAGATTTTCCTTTCGAGCGATATCAACCACCTCTTTCATGTGGGCAGGACTAGGCGATTTTCCTTCAAATTCTATTGAATGTTGTTGAAGATGATAATCGCGTGCAAAATATGACAGCGCAGGATGAAAAACCATAAAAGAATGGTTCAACGAATCATTCAGTGTGGTTCTAATGGCATTGTCGAGCGTATCAATTCGGCTAATGAAATTATTAAGATTTGCTTCGAAAACAACCTTTTGATCGGGATGAGCATTCGTCAAAACTTCGAAAATAGTGCGTGAAATCTTTTTTACATTTTCGGGCGAAGTCCAGATATGAGGATCAGTACCCTGAGCTTGCTTTTCGGCCTTACTATGATCGTGATCATGAATATCACCTCTCAGTAAATCAATATTATGGCTACACGAAACATATTTTACACCTTTCGCCGAATCGGTAAATTTCTTTATCCACGATTTCTCAAAACCCAAATGGCCAATGTAGAAATACACCTCCGAATTGGCAATTTTCTTAACCTGCCGAGGTGTTGGTTCAAAATCTTCGGGAACCGAACCTGGAGGAAGTATTACATTAACATCGAAGTAATCGCCTGCAATTTGTTCTACAAAGTATTTTTGTGGCGCAATACTCACTGTAACGATGGGCTTTTTCAACGTTGTTCTTTCTTTTGGCGATGCGCCGCAAGAAACAAAAAAGATAAAAGCAACTATTAATACAATTAGATTCTTCATGCAGATTAAACGATAAAAGGTTTATAAAGTTCAAAGATAATCAGAAAGCTGAAAGTTGAAATGTGATGTCAAAAGATATGCAAGAGCATATTTTTAACTATTCATCAGAATCCTCTTCATTTAAATCGAGTTTTTTGATGGAAAAAATCTTTGTACCCTTCTCAGGCACAGGATCGTAACCATGTGTTCCCCACGGATGGCATTTCGAAATTCTTCTTAATCCAAGAAAAGTCCCTTTAAACGGACCATGAACCTTAATTGCCTCAATCATATAGCTTGAACAAGTTGGCACATGCCTGCACGAGGCCGGAGTAATGGGCGAAATTGCATATTTATAGAAATAAACCAACCCCAATAACGGAAAACTCAATAGCTTCAATATGAATTGGATAACAGCAGCCATTCGCAATGTTATTTTAGAAACAAGGAATAAAAACCTACTCAGAAAACAACTGAGAACCGATTTTTACTACTTCAGAAAATCTTTAAACAACAAACTAGGTTGAATTCCTTCATTATGCTGATATTTCCCGCTTTTGTATGCTTCGAATTCTCCATTGATATCGTGATAATAAATTTGGCAAATTTCAATATCAGGATAAATACGAATAGGCTGAATACAAGATATTTCAAGAGTCCAGAACCCTGAAAAACCTACATCGCCAAAGCCAGCGGTAACGTGAATAAACATTCCCAACCTCCCAACCGATGAGCGGCCTTCGAGCATTGGAACCAACCCTTCGGTGCGAGTGTACTCGAGAGTTCGCCCCAAATAAAGTTTATTGGGCTCGAGCAGAAGCCCCTCTTCGGGAATCGTAATTTCGTGAGCTGTATTCTCCAATTTCATATCGAGCTCATAGTTGTCGTAAATAAGCAACTTATTGTGCAACTTCAAATTATAGCTATTTGGATTCAGCTGCTTTGAATTGTACGGATCGATGAATATGGTTTTATTCAAACGTTTTTCAATTTCTTTTCCTGAAAGAATCATAACTCAATGTTGGTTAAAGTGAAGAGCCAAAGATACTCAGTCTGAGAAAGAAATTGATAATTTAAACCGCGAAATGAGATGAAAAATGATTTTGCTAAACTTTAAAAAGGTTTCGGTGTTCTTAAATCCGTATTCAAATTGGGAAAATGGAAAAAACAACAAAATTCAACACACATAAAATAAGCAAATTAACTGAGTTCTCGGAAGGAAAATTCATCCTAAGATTTGAAAAGAAATTCAATTTTAAAGCTGGTCAAATTGTTTCGATTGCAATAAAAGATAAGCCTAAGCCAAGAATTTACTCGCTTTGCAGTGGCGAAAACGACAGTGAGATGCAAATACTTTTCGACCTGAAAAACGACGGAGAACTAACACCCCTGCTCTCAAAACTCAGCTCAGGTGATGAAATTCTGGTTTCGGAACCGTATGGTAACTACTTGGCCGACAATCAGAGTCCTATGTGGTGGATTGCCACCGGAACAGGCATTGCACCTTTTTATTCGATGCTGAAATCGGGCTATCGGGCCGAAAAACTACTGCACGGAGCACGAGGAAGTTCAAATTTCTTTTTTGCCGACGAATTCTCAACCTTACTGGGAGATAACTACATACAATGCAACTCTGTAAGCGAAGAGCACAACCAATTTTCGGGACATGTTACAGATTACCTTACCTTGATTGATCATTTCGCTGTGCACAATAAATATTACCTTTGTGGCCGGGCTTTAATGGTAGTGGAAGTCCGCGACTTGTTGATTTCCAAAGGTGTTCCGTTTCAAAACATCATTGCTGAAATCTACTTCTAAAAAACTTTAATCAAAAAGAGATGAAAGAGTGCCTTTTCGGGAAAAACATACTAGAGTTAACAGAAATTGTAATTGAACTGGGACTTCCAAAGTTTACAGCCAACCAAATTGCGGGCTGGCTTTATCAGAAGAATATTTCGTCGGTTGAAGAGATGAGCAACCTCTCGAAAAAGGCACGCGAACTTCTTTCTGAAAAGTATGAATTAGGATTGATTGCGCCAGTTAAAGTGCAGGAGAGCAAAGATGGAACAAAGAAATACCTCTTCCCCACAGTTCACGGCAAGTTTATCGAAACGGCCATGATTCCCGACAAAGAACGGAAGACTGTCTGCGTTTCGTCGCAAGTTGGGTGCAAAATGGGTTGCTTGTTTTGCATGACCGGCAAACAAGGTTTCAACGGGCAACTTACTGCTGGCGAAATTGTTAATCAAATCCGCAGCATTAAAGAACATGCCGAAATTACCAATATTGTGTATATGGGAATGGGCGAACCGTTCGACAACCTTGACGAGGTGTTGAAAAGCATTGAGATTCTTACCTCGCCATGGGGTTATGCAATGAGCCCCCGAAGGATAACTGTTTCATCGATAGGAATAATACCCGGTTTGAAAAGGTTTTTGAACGAAAGCGACTGCAATGTTGCCATCAGCCTACATACGCCATTCGACAAGGAACG
>CAZRXT010000212.1:0-4605 GCA_964604035.1 uncultured Prolixibacteraceae bacterium
TGAACGCCATTATTGAATATCAGCACGATTTCTTTATCGATGGCGACGAGTCGAAACTCAAACCTATGATATTGAAGGATATTGCTCTGAAAACCGGGCTCGACATTTCAACCATTTCAAGGGTTTCGAACAGTAAGTATATTCAAACCAACTTCGGAATTTATTCATTAAAGTATTTCTTTTCCGAATCGATGCAAGACGAATCGGGCGAAGAAGTTTCGACACGAAAAATTAAGAAAATACTTCAAGATGTTGTTGCTGATGAGGATAAACAACATCCGGTTACCGACGACCGCCTGGCCGAAATTCTTAAAGAGAAAGGATTTCCTATTGCTCGGCGCACAATTGCAAAATACCGCGAGCAGTTAAATATTCAAGTTGCCCGCCTTAGAAAAGAGCTATAAATCAATCCGATCATTCAATGACTGATAATATTTCAAAAAAGATAGCCCAATCGATATCCAACATTTTCAACCCTCTGATAATTCCAACTCTTGGATTCTTGGTCATCATGAACCAAATTCCTGGAGTTGAATTTTATACCGACAAAATTAAAGCAATTATTGTTGGTGTTGTCTTTGTTTCAACGTGCTTGCTGCCTGGCCTTTTCATTCTGTTAACCTCTATGAACCCTGAGATTTTAAAGTTCCAAAATCAGCACTACGAGAGAATCATCCCTTATATTTTCATTGCTTTCAGCACTTTTTTGGGAGCTCAGTTTCTGGGGAAATTACCTTTACCCGGAATATTCAAACTGCTGCTAATTGGCTCATCTATAATAGTAACCGCTTTGACCCTGATTTCAACAAGGTGGAAAATCTCTGGTCACACAGCTGCAATTGGTGCATTGCTAGGAACATTACTTGCCCTGAACTTAAAATATAGTATGAATTTCTTAGGAATGATAATTGCGTTACTCCTAATGTCAGGAGTGATCGCTTCTTCTCGTATTTATCTCGAAAAACATAACCCTGCACAAGTTTATGCAGGATTTGGTTTAGGACTACTTTGCATGTTTTTTCTTATTGTGATCATCTGACCACAACTACAAAGTACGCATTAAGTCGCTTTTAATCAACAAATTTATAGCCAATACCCTTAAGGGTTTTAATGTGCTCATCGCCGATCTTTTCCCTAAGTTTGCGAATATGAACATCGATTGTACGATCGCCAACAATAACCTGTTCGCCCCAAACAGATGAATATATTTCTTCGCGCGTAAACACCTTTCCTGGTTTGGATGCAAGTAACGAAAGAAGTTCAAACTCCTTACGAGGTAGAACCATATCCTGCCCTGCAACGGTAATCATGTAGCGTTCCCTATCAATTGTAAGGCTTCCGATATTGATTGTAAAATCGTCAACTACTTTCACCTCTTCTTCAACCAACTGAGATCTTTTAGTTAAAGCTTTAACCCTACTAAGTAAAACCTTTGGCCTAATTGGCTTGGTAATATAATCGTCGGCACCAGCTTCAAAACCAGCAATTTGAGAATAATCTTCACTGCGAGCGGTTAAAAAAGCTATTACTGTATTTTTGAGTTTAGGAATTTTCCGAAGTTCTTCGCAAGTAACAATACCATCCATTTCAGGCATCATTACATCAAGAATTATCAAATCGGGTTCTTTCTTTTCTGCTATTCTAATAGCATCTTTTCCGTTCTGAGCGGTGTAAACTTTATATCCTTCTTTTTCAAGATTATAACTAATAAATTCGAGAATATCAACCTCATCGTCTACCAATAAAATCGTCTTTTCGTCCAATATCTTTTTCTCGTCGCTCATGATTTTCAATTTTGAAATTTAAAGATAATTAACAAGCCCTTAAACTTAATCAAGATTGGATTAAACTTAAGGAAAAAAACTTAAATGTCGGCCTTTTGAAGTGTAAAATTAAAAGTTGTGCCAACATCGGGCTGACTTTTTACTGTTATGGTCTGCTCATGGCCTTCAATAATGTGTTTCACAATTGCCAAACCTAACCCGGTGCCCCCTTGTTCTCTCGATCGGTGCTTGTCGACCCGGTAGAAGCGCTCAAAAACACGAGGCAAATTTTCTTTATCGATACCTATTCCATTATCTTGTACCTCAACAACTACATGGTTGTCAATTTCGAAAAAACCAACCTTTACATAGCCGCCTTTTTTTCCGTATTTAATTCCATTAACAACCAGATTGCTAATAACTTCCATGATTCGTTTTTTGTCGGCATATACTCTTACAGGTTTGTCTATCCGAGTACTGAACTCCAAACTAATTTTGCGTTCTTGGGCAATCATAACTTCAATTTCGAACACATCTTCAACTAAACGAATAAGGTTGAACGGTTCCAATTTAAGTTTTAACTCTCCAGATTCCAGTTTATTAATAGATTCCAGGTCTTCAACAATCGAAATCATCCGATCGATACTTTTCACTGTTCGTTCAAGATAAAGTTTATTAATCCTAGGGTCGTCAATTCCTCCATCAATCAATGTAAGAATATAACCTTGAATGTTGAAAATTGGAGTCTTGAGTTCATGAGAAACATTTCCAACAAATTCTTTCCTGTAGCGCTCAAGTTCTTCTAATCGTTTAATCTCACCTTGCTTCAATGCAGCCCATTCGGTGACTTCGGCATTAAGGTCGTTACTAAAAATTTTCTGCTTGTCGAACTCTTTTGGCGATCTTACTTTACCAACAGGAACATCTCTAATGATTTTGAAAATCGGCCTTAACTTAATTTCAATCAACCTATTAACAAAGTAACTTGTAATAACGAAAATCGTAACTAGAAAGACCACGAACAAAACAATGATTAGCCATGAATCAAGTTTTAGGTATTTCAGAAACAAATATCCTATTGCAGTTATTAAAACCGATAAAATAATCGATATCCAGAATGCAATAACCTTTGGTCGTAAGCTCTTCATAGGCACAAGTATTGTTTAATTCTTTTCAATAAAATCTTAACATTTGGCGATCAACAAAAAGTACAACAAATTTAAGATAAAAGCGATGGCTTTATTTCCAAATTATAAATTTACTTTTACTTAACTTTTTCTTAAATAAGAGGCAATATTAAGCTGGAAATTTGCACGTAAATTTGCACGAATTATTATAATGGGAAAACCATCCTATAAATAATTGAAAACCAACAAACAAATGAATAAGACAACACCTAAAAGTGCATCAAGAGTTATTGACCATCAATTTGAAACTGCACCTTTTGGCAATACAATCTCGGTTCAACAGCAGTCTGCATTCGGCAAACTAAGAGTAGCATCGAACTTGATGGTTGCTAGCGTTTTAATTTCAGTAGCCCTAATTATAGTTGAACTGATAATTTGGGATGGAAGCTTTGCAAAAATAGTATTACCTTTAATCGTAATAGTTATCATTATATATTCGCAATTTTTTTTCAAGAAAAAAGCTAAAATTGAAGAGGATACAGAGGACGAAGAAATGGCCGATTTAAACGAAAACGACACAAATATTGTCGAAAAATGCAACAGAAATACTGTTAAAGCTATTATCTCGACTTCGAAAGCATACTTCCTATGTTTTGAAGGCTTCTTTAATAATGATAAACAACAATTAAAAAGTGCGATGCTTGAGGTCGACGACTTCAATTCAAATGCTAAGCAGCTCAAAAACAACGTATTTAAAAGCATCCAGAAACTTCAGCAAGATCAAATTGAAACTGGGCATTATTACGTTCAGATTGTAGATTACCTCCGCGAAATGGCCCACTCAATTAATTATGTAGTAAAACCTGTTTACACACACTTTGAAAACAAGCATAAACCCTTTAGTGAAGAGCAAATTGCACAATTCAACGATTTCGCAATTGAACTGAACAACTTTTTCAATTATTCGCTACACCTGTTGAAAGAGAAACGTTTTGATGATCTTGAAGAGTTAATTGAAAAACGTGATTTACTTGTCGAAAAACTGAAAACCCTCGAAAAAAACCAAATCAAAAGAATCAAAAACAATTCTGTTTCAACACGCAACTCTGTTCTTTATCTAAATATAATTTCTGAAACAAAAAGCTTGCTCCTAAATTTAATTAATGTTGTAAAAGCACAGCGCGATTTTGTTAATGAAACCAGGCTCAATTCTGATAAGTCACTTCGCTAATATCTTTACAAACAATTTAAGGTTTTAGTCGTTCGAAAAAATTATAAGTTGGTATAACAGAATTAAACCCTACTTGTTACATTTGTAAAATGTCAATTGTTGTTGAAAACATAGTAAAGCTTTATGGCTCACAGGTTGCACTCGGAAAAGTGAACTTCAAAATTCACTCGGGCGAAATTGTTGGGTTTCTTGGCCCGAATGGTGCGGGCAAATCAACAATGATGAAAATTCTTACCGGTTATTTACCTGCCGACGAAGGAGATGCATGGATCGCAGGCGAAAAAGTGAATGCCGAAGACACAGGTTTCAGGTCAAAAATTGGTTATCTGCCCGAGCAAAACCCTCTTTACCCCGAAATGTATGTTCGCGAATACTTGGCTATGGCGGCAGGGTTTTATAAGCTCAAAAATATCAGTAAACACGTTGATAATGTAATTGATATGACTGGGTTGCTGCCCGAATCGTCGAAGAAAATTGGAGCTCT
>CAZRXT010000213.1:0-1626 GCA_964604035.1 uncultured Prolixibacteraceae bacterium
AATAGTATCCGCATCTCTTTTAAACAATTTTCACACTCCATTAACATTGCTTAACGTTGATTGTGAGGTGGTAGAACTTTCATGCCGTATCTTTGTTGTGTTAGTAAAGCGAAGATTTTTATTTTCATAGGTTTAGGTTTGGTTAGATTCAGAGGATGACAGATGTCATCCTTTTTTTTTGCCTGTCAATTATTCCTGCTTTAGATTTTGTTTCCTGATAAAATGTCGTGAACTTCTGTGTTTTAAGTGCCAAAATTTCAGCATTGTTGGGTTGGATAGGGTTTTGTTACCTTCACTACAAACTAAAAAGGAAAAGAATATGAATTTGAATAATTTCACAATCAAAGGTCGCGATACAATTAATCAGGCCGTAGATATTGCCTCTTCAATGGGACAACAAGCTATTGAAACTGGTCATATCTTAAAAGCACTGCAACAGGTTGCCGAAGACGTGAGTAATTACCTTATCAATAAACTTGGGGTTAACGCCTCGCCCCTAAATATGGCTCTTGATAAAATTATTGAAAGCTACCCAAAAGTTAGCGGCGGACAACCTTACTTATCTAATACGTCAAACACCGCAATTCAGTCGGCTATTAAACATGCTTCCGAAATGGACGATCAGTTTGTTTCGGTCGAGCACATTTATATGGGCCTCCTTGATGCCGGAGATTCAGTCTCTTCTTTACTGAAAGACAGTGGGTTTGCAAAGAAAGAGTTGAAAGAAGCTGTGAAAGAGCTTCGGAAAGGTGCAAAAGTTGATAGCGAAACTGCCGAAGATAAGTTTAATGCCTTGGGGCGTTATGCAATTAATTTGGTCGATCAGGCCCGAAAAGGAAAACTCGATCCGGTTATTGGCCGCGACGATGAAATTCGCCGGATCTTACAAATCCTTTCGCGAAGAACAAAGAATAACCCAATTTTGATTGGCGAACCAGGAACAGGTAAAACCGCCATTGCCGAAGGTCTGGCCCAGCGTATTTCCAAGGGCGATGTCCCCGAAAATCTAAAGTCGAAGTTGATTTTTTCTCTCGATATGGGAGCACTTATTGCCGGCGCAAAATATAAAGGTGAATTTGAAGAACGGTTGAAATCGGTTGTAAACGAAGTTATTAAAGCCGAAGGTGAAATAATTCTTTTCATCGACGAAATACACACGTTGGTTGGTGCAGGCAAAAGCGATGGGGCTATGGATGCGGCCAATATTCTGAAACCCGCACTTGCTCGTGGCGATTTGCGGGCTATTGGCGCTACAACCCTCGATGAATATCAAAAATACTTTGAAAAAGATAAAGCTCTCGAGCGTCGTTTTCAGCCGGTTATGGTCAACGAACCTGATGTTTTGAGTTCAATTTCTATTCTTCGTGGATTAAAAGAGCGGTATGAAAACCATCATAAGGTGAGGATCAAAGATGAAGCAATTATTGCCTCAGTTGAGCTTTCGCACCGATATATTACCGAGCGTTTTCTGCCCGATAAGGCAATTGACCTAATGGATGAAGCTGCGGCAAAACTGAGGTTGGAAATTGATTCAGTGCCTGAAGAACTTGACGAAATTGAGCGTAAAATTAAGCAGTTGGAAATTGAACGCGAAGCAATTAAGCGCGAAAACGATCAGTCGAAGTT
>CAZRXT010000213.1:1726-4584 GCA_964604035.1 uncultured Prolixibacteraceae bacterium
ATTGCGGCTGTGGCCAATGCAATTCGCCGTAGCCGTGCCGGGTTGCAAGACGAAAACCGCCCTATTGGTTCATTTATTTTTTTGGGAACTACAGGGGTAGGAAAAACTGAGTTGGCAAAAGCTCTGGCCGAATACCTTTTCGACGATGAAAATATGATTACACGTATCGATATGAGCGAGTACCAGGAGAAGTTTTCGGTAACGCGCCTTATTGGTTCGCCTCCGGGTTATGTTGGGTACGACGAAGGTGGCCAACTAACCGAAGCTGTTCGGCATAAACCGTATTCGGTACTTCTTTTCGACGAAATTGAAAAGGCGCACCCCGATGTTTTTAACGTGTTGTTGCAGGTGCTTGACGACGGTCGGCTTACCGATAACAAGGGGCGGCTAGTGAACTTCAAGAATACAATTATAATAATGACATCGAATATTGGTTCCCATATTATACAGCAAATTTTCGACGGAATTAACGATCAAAATCGATATGCGAAATATGAAGAGGCAAGAGTTCAGGTGTTTGAATTGCTGAAACAAACCATTCGGCCCGAGTTTCTGAACCGCATCGACGACACAATAATGTTTCTTCCTTTGGGTCGAAAAGAGATTCATGAGATTGTACTGTTGCAATTCAAACGTATTTCAGATAGGCTCGAAAAACAAGGATTTAATATGTCGATAACCGATGCCGCTGTCGATTGGATTGCTTCGGTTGGTTTCGATCCGCAGTATGGTGCTCGTCCGGTGAAGCGTGTTTTACAGAATTACCTCTTGAACGAACTTTCGAAAAAGCTCCTTGGAGGAACAATATCCAAGGGACAACAAATTATTGTTGATGTTGAAAATTCAGAATTGATATTCAGATAATTAACTTGTGTAAAATGAAAATAGGCTGTCTTAATTAGTATAAGACAGCCTATTTTATTTATAGTGTAATGTATTGAGCGACTAAAAATATTTCTTTTTTCGGAAGAAGTAAATCCCACCAAATGATGCGCCGGCCGAAAGTAAAATGATTCCAAAGAATGCCAAATTCGAATTTTCAAAATGGTTGGTAACGTTCATCCCATACAAACTTGCAATCAACGTAGGAATCATCAGGATTATAGAATACGATGTAAGTTGCTTCATTACAACGTTTAAGTTGTTCGAGATTACAGAGGCAAAAGTATCCATCATTCCACTTTGAATATCAGAATATATCTGAACCATGTCAACGGCCTGTTTGCTTTCAATAATTGCATCTTCGAGCAGGTCTTCATTCGTTTCGTCTAATACCGAAAGTCTTGAATTTCTGAATTTTGCAAGCAGAATATCGTTTCCACGCAGAGATGTGATGAAGAACACCAAACTCTTCTCCATGTTAAGCAACTGGTGAAGCTCTTCATTTCGGATCGATCGTTCCAACTCTTTTTCAATCAATGCCGATTGCTGGTTGATCACTTTCAGGTATTTCATATACACATTCGATGCGCGAAGGAAAAGTGTAAGTATGAAATTTGTAAGGTCTTTAACTTGTTTGTGCTGCCCACGGTAAAGAGAAGGCTGCTCTACTGGTAGAATTTCGTTTTCCGAACTGCAAATTGTAATTACATGTTCTTGCGTAATAAAAACAGCAAGTGGCACAGTAATAAAAGGTACGCCATTGTTGGAGTTTTGAATCGGAATTCGGATAATGAGAAGCGACCAATCGTCGTCGTACTCTAAACGCGGACGTTCATCGGTATCGAGGATGTCGGTAATCAACTCCTCTGGCATCGAAAACTCTTTCTGTAATCGGTTTATCTCCTTTGGAGTAGGATTCACAACATTTATCCAACCTCCAATCTCCGCACGATCGAGCTCGTAAACACCACCCAGACTTTTATAAAATTTAATCATGGTTTACCTCCGTTAAGACTTTAAAGGAGGCACTAGAAGAACCCCTTTAAAGAAGAATTAATAACTTGCTTTGACTATGATACGGGCCTTCGTCCATATAGATATTTATTTTTGATTAACGCCGCAAAAGTAATTAAATAAGCGGGGATTGTTTCTGTTGAATGAAAAAAATCAAATTTTGTTGCATCATTTAAAAAAGAGCCTCACACTTTAAGAACAGGCTCAAGGGTATTAGGCTGATCATCTCCCTGATAGCAAACTTTTTCGAGGTATAAACCCGAAGGTGGTGCAGTAAGTTTTGCCACTAATTCCGATGGTTTTTTGAAGAATGATTCAACCTCCTTCACCGAAAGTTTTCCCCTTCCGGCTTCAACCATTACACCAACCAAGCGGCGTACCTGTTTCCAAAGGAAATGGCTGCCCGAAACCCTTATCAATATTAAATCGCCAACTTCTTTAATCTCGATATTGCTGATTTCAACAATTGTTGATTTGTCTTCGTCCGACTTTTCAGAGAAGCTCTTAAAGTCTTTCATACCAACAAATAACGAAGCAACCTGCCGCATCCGGTCAACATCAATCGGGTCTTTTACCCACCAAACCATTTTCTTACCAAAAGCTGATGGGCGTTTCGAAATCTGATAGAGATAATAACGGTGAACGGCATCGTAACGGGCATGAAAATTTGGGCTGGCTTGCTGAACATCTTTAACAACAACGTCGTAAGGCAAATTGTCGTTCAGTTTATGAAGCAATTGAAGTGGTTTAATAGTTGCATTTACGTCCAAATGAGCCACTTGGCCTAATGCATGAACACCTTGGTCGGTACGCCCTGCTCCGTAAAGTTCAATCTTTAGCGAAGGGAAAATTACTTTGCAAGCATCAATCAGCGTTCCCTGTACCGATTTTGCACCTTTTTGTAACTGCCATCCCGAATAGCGGGATCCATCGTATTCTATTGTGAGTTTATAACGAGCCAT
>CAZRXT010000214.1:0-4581 GCA_964604035.1 uncultured Prolixibacteraceae bacterium
GGATGGATAAAGTTTAATAAATTAGCCTATTAATAAACGTGAAGGAATTTCTAAATCTGCTCAATCTTTATTGAATAATATTGTAAGAATCCTTTACTTTGTGCGCTTAAAAAATTCGAAAAATGAAAGTTGTAATTGCTGGAGCAGGTGAAGTTGGAACACACTTAGCCAAAATGTTAAGTAGTGAAAATCATGATATTGTACTTCTCGACGAAGACGACAAAAAGCTTGAGAAACTTGCAAATCAGGTTGATCTTCTAACTGTTTGTGGTTTTGCGAATTCCATAAACGATTTAAAAGAAGCCGGAATTGCTAAAGCCGACTTGTTTATTGCTGTTACCCCTTTCGAATCAAGAAATGTTTTGGCCTGTATATTAGCCAAAGACCTTGGAGCGAAAAAAACACTGGCAAGAATCAACAATGCCGAATACCTCAAAAGAGTAAATAAGCCTAAGTTCATTGAGCTAGGTGTTGACGAATTAATATACCCAGAAACTCTTGCTGCTAAAGAGATTATAGCTTCGGTAAAACAACCAGGAGCACGCGTAACCCATGAATTTTCAGGAGGCAACCTGCTACTATTAGGATTCAAGATCAGAGAAAATGCACCAATAAATAACAAATCTCTCAATGAACTGGGAAGTGTGTCTGAAGAGTTCAGAGCTGTTGCCATAACACGTGGAGATAAAACTATAATTCCAAGCGGAAAAGATATGATCATTGCTGAGGACATTGTTTACTTTGTAACAACACGTCCGGCCCTGCTCGATCTTTATGAAAAAACAGGAAAAAAATTCTTCGGAGTTAAGAATATCATGATTTTAGGGGGAAGTAGAATCGCCCAGAAAACCGCCGAAGAACTTAGCGGTCAATTCAACGTAAAAATCATAGATTTCGACAAAGAACGATGCCAAAAAATTGCCGATCAGCTCAACGATGTGCTTGTTATTAATGGCGATGGCCGCAACCTTGAACTGCTAAAAGAAGAAGGAATAGAAAAAATGGATGCATTTGTAGCTGTTACCGGAAATTCTGAAACCAATATTCTTACCTGTCAGCTCGCCAAAAAAATGGGGGTAAAACGCACCGTAGCCGAAATTGAAAACATCGATTTCATTAGTCTTGCCGAACAAGTTGGCATTGGAAGCGTCATCAATAAAAAATTCATTGCAGCCAGCTTTATTTACAGATACTCGATGAACTCTGAGATTTCAAGCATTAAATGCCTTTCGTCTACAGATGCCGAAGCTGTTGAAGTAATTGTAAAGAAGGATTCAATTGTTACCCGCATGTTAGTAAAAGATCTCGATTTCCCTGTTGATGCAAAAATTGGAGGTGTTATTAGAGGCGAGCATGGTTTTATTGTAAAAGGCGACACTCAAATACTTGAAGGAGATAAAGTTGTAATTTTCGCCTTACCTTCTGCAATTAAAAAGATTGATAAATTTTTCAAATAGCTTTTCATGCTGAACCTAAAAATCATATTTCGCACTTTAGGGTTTTTAATTCTGGGTGAAGGATTATTTATGCTCCTCCCCTTTTTAATTTCGATATTATATGCCGAAAATGATTCGCTATATTTTCTTTATTCTTCCCTAATTACACTAGCAGCTGGGGCACTGCTCTATTTTCCGACATCAAAAGCTGTCAAAAATATAGGGAAACGAGATGGATACGTCATTGTTTCTTTAATCTGGATCCTGTTTTCAATATTCGGAAGCCTACCCTATTTGATGAGCAACTCCATCACTACGCTATACGACGCATTCTTCGAATCAATGTCAGGATTCACCACCACTGGAGCCACAATCCTTGACAACATTGAAGAGATGTCTCATGGCATACTTTTCTGGCGAAGCCTTACCCAATGGCTTGGCGGAATCGGAATTATTTTCATGTCGCTGGCAATTTTGCCTACTTTTGGCATCACAGGAATGTCGCTGTTGCCTACTGAAACCCCTGGAATAACTGTAAATAAAGCAAATCCGAAAATTATTGACACAGTAAAGTTCATCTTATTAATCTATATTGCCCTTACTCTTTCGGAATCGGTTTTGCTTCTTTTGGGAGGGATGAATTTTTTCGATGCTGTTTGCCAATCATTTGCAACAATTTCAACAGGAGGCTTTTCAACCCGACAAAGCAATATCGCTTACTGGAACTCGCCATTTATTAATTACACCTTAATGTTTTTCATGATTTTGGGGGGAACAAACTTTTCGTTGATCTATTTTTCACTTAAAGGATCACCCGGCAGAATGTTGAAGAACGATGAATTCAAATCGTACATTTCATTGATCCTCATATTTTCCATTATTATAGGTGTTGGATTATATCTTACATCATCCATTGGAATTGGAAGTGCAATCGAAAATTCTCTTTTTCAGGTTGTTTCAGTTATTTCAACCACCGGATTTGTAACAAACAACTACCTACAATGGAATCAATTACTGTTGTTATTACTATTTTGCCTCATGTTTATTGGGGGAACAGTAGGTTCAGCCGCTGGTGGGCTGAAGGTAATGAGGATTGTATTGCTTGGGAAAAATTCTTATCATGAATTAAAACGTCTGATTCACCCTAATGCAATTATGCCAATTCGTTGTAACCAACGATCAATAAGCACACAAATCATTGCTAACCTGTTAGTATTCTGTTTTTCATACATCACCATATTTCTCCTGGGAAGTCTTGTCTTAATGTTGTTAGATACCGATTTTCTAACCGCAATGGGGTCGGTTGCTTCTTGTTTGGGAAACATTGGGCCAGGACTAGGGCACACCGGTTATATTGAAACGTATAGCCACATTTCTCCGTATGGCAAAATATTACTAAGTCTTATTATGCTACTTGGACGAGTTGAAATCTTTGGCATACTAGTAATCTTTTCACCATATTTCTGGAAACAATAAAGTTCACCACTATTTTTATATAACTTTGGTGTTCAAATAGAACACATTATGCTTATCAAACTATATGAAGAAAACACTGAGCAACGAAGGGTTGATCAGATTGTAGATATTCTTAGAAGCGGCGGTATAATTATTTACCCTACAGATACTGTTTATAGTATTGGCTGCGACATTACCAAAGAGAAAGCGGTTGAAAAAATAGCGAAGCTCAAAGGAATCAAAATCGAAAAAGCTCATTTCTCGTTCATTTGCCACGATCTAAGCCATTTATCAGACTATACACGCCCTATCCCAAACAATGTTTTCAAACTCATGCGGCGAAACCTTCCCGGGCCATTTACATTCATTCTTGAAGCTAACAGCAATGTACCCCGCTACTTCAAAGGGAAAAAGAAAACCATCGGGATACGTGTACCTAACAACAGCATTATCAGAGAAATTGTAAGAGAATTAGGAAACCCTATCTTTTCAAGTTCAATTCATGATTCAGACGAAATTATTGCATACACAACCGACCCTGAACTCATTCACGAAGAGTGGAGCGAAAAAGTTGATGTTGTTATCGACGGCGGTTATTGTGGCAACGAAGTTTCAACAATAATCGACTGCACAAATAACGAAATTGAGATTGTTCGCGAAGGCAAAGGCGAACTTATTTGGTAATAAACTTGCGGCCTTTGTTCAATTTTGAGAAATAAAAATGGGTTTTGCCCCTTAGAACAAAACCCATTCTTCTTGCATATTCTTTACTCTCTTAAGACTTATTATTACGATCGTAAATCAAATCGCCAGGAGTCTGTTTGAATATTCTATTTATAATTACACTGAAAGCGTAATAGTTTACTGAGGTTAACACTAAAACCGAAATCCATGTATAGTTATTGAACAAATCGAAATACAAATTCTTTTCGACAGCAACAGGCGACAAAAGATCGATTACGAAATAAACAAACCCTAAATACCCTACAACTCCAGCCAAAATCAATGCAAGTAAAAGTGGAAGCAGTACAAATATGTACATCATTCCAATGTAAATTCGTTTAATATCAATACCAAATGCCTTAAACGTACCAATGTTTTTCTTTATCGTATTCAAGTGGGTACTCAGAATATTCGACAAGAAAATATTGATCATCAACACACTGAACCCAATAAGAATGATAGACATTAAACCTGTTAACTTGCTCACGAAATTGTAGTTTTTCATCTGCTCAATTTTCGACATCTCAAGTTTGATCTCAGAGTCTTCTGCAAACTTCTCTGCAAATTCATCGACCTTACTTAAGTCATTGAAATTAACAGCGATATAATCAAATCGTCGAGAGCTCGACAACTCCTGATTTTGATAATACGATTGAACAAATTCATTGTCTTTGATCTTTTCTTTTGCAACAAAAGCTTTTATTTCATCCGACTCCCTAAACGAAGCATAGAGCTCATCAATCTGTTCAATCAAAATATCTTCTGAATAATTAAAAGAAACCTGAAGATAATAAAGTGATTTATAAGAATATGGATGTTTATACACATCAATGGCATTTACCTCAAGCATACCACCTTCTTCCCAATAGCGAGTAAAATAGTTTTCGCATATTGTCCTAAACTCCTCTGACTTAGTTGAATCTAAAACAATATAAGAATAGAGTTTCTTATTATCTTTAAACAGGAA
>CAZRXT010000215.1:0-4577 GCA_964604035.1 uncultured Prolixibacteraceae bacterium
GTCAAGGCTGTGCCCGCTTCGCACGAAAAACTAGCGCTCGATGGCTAAAATCTTTAAAACTCGCCTTACGGCTCAAACAGTAAAGATTTTTTAACGCCCTCTTCACTTGTTTTTCGGCTCACCGGCCAAGGCCTGTCCTCAATAACACCTGCAACTTCTTCATTTAGGGAAGAAAAAAGATATTCATAAAATTCTAATAAGTTCCGTAGCTTATGAAACTGTTTGTATTTATTCTTATTTGCGTTAGTATATCGGTACAAGTAAAAGCCCAAGGTTTATTCAAAGGATCATTTTCCACCAAAAATGATCCTTTGAATAAAACATCGGAGCTGATAGAGTTAAAAGATTCGACCAATAATATTGTTCTCTCTTACTCAAAGAGACGATTTGTGTTCGGAGGTAAAGTTTATCTTCTTACGCCTTACGAAAACAAACTAGCTGTAACAGATTCATTGTCGGGTATTCGTGTAGGTTTAATAAGTAGGTCGTTTCGTTCTTTTTCTGTTGGCGATTTCAAGTATAAACTATCAAAAAGAGGACGGGCATCTTATAATTTTGTGGTAAGGAGCAACAAAGACGATATAATCTCATGGGTGAAATATACCCAGACAAAGAATGGGTGGGAGTATAAAATTGTAACTAGTGGCGATGAGAACCTATTGCCTTTTGTTTTTCTGGTTTCCATAAGTGAAATGAAAAACATTCAGGCATTATATTGGGCTGGTTTATTATTCTGACAGGTAGTTCGCTGTGTTCATGTCTTGGTATATGGGGATGCAAAGAAGTTCCGTGGGTGTGAATCATGTTGGTATGATGAACGGTATATTTTTACTGATTTAATCTAAAATGTCCCGATCCTACGGATCTCTTTCTAATCTGTCCGCTCTTTTGGATGGAATAAATTCCATCCTTACAAAATGGAACGAGCTTACAGCTCTGAAAAATAGCTATTCTAAAGCCGAATTGTATAAGAATACGAAGAAGTTCCGTAGGAACGATTCATTTTATAACTACGGATTTTAATCCGTAGTTGTTTAACTAGGTTTCCCTTTGTTGTTGCCCATTCTGAAGAGGATCTCTTTCTCTTGTTTGTTGAGGCTGTCGTAACCCGATTTGCCAATTTTATCGAGGATGTTGTTAATGTCTTCCTTCTCGGTTTTCTTGGTTTTGTTGTATTCCCAGTCGGTCATTTTAGGTGTTGGGTTGTTGCGGTAACTCACTTTTAGTCTTTTCCGAGGTTCGAAAACAGAGCCTGCGCGAAACAGTAAATTGTTGAAATGAGATGTAATGTCGCGCCCTCGTTTCAGTTGCGACATATAGATGAAACCCCACAATGCGCCGCCAATGTGGGCAATGTTACCCCCGGCATTGGTGCCCGAAATACCAATAAAGTAAATCAGCAGCGAAACCAACGCTATCCATATAATCTTAATTGGCCCCATAAACGAGCTTATCAGCAATAGGTTTACCGAGAGGTTTGGTGCATAAACTGCGGCGGCTATCACAATGGCAATTATCGATGCCGATGCGCCAAGCAGAATGCTCTGTTGTCCGGCTTCGGCAAAAGCAGGGAAAGAGTTATATGCCAACACATAACATATACCGCCAAACAAACCTCCAATAATGTAGGTGCCCAGCAGCTTCCGCTCGTCGAAATACATCAGGAAGATCTTTCCAAACCAGTAGAGCCAAAGCAAGTTAAACAAGATGTGCAGAAAATCGAAATGGAGGAACATGTAAGTCACCAATGTCCACGGACGGGTTGCAAGCCCCATTAAACTCGATGGCAGAGCCAGCCATTCAAGCAAGTTGAAGTCGACCTTGAAAAGGTAGAAAAAAACATACGCGATTCTTACAGCAAGAAAAACTGCCAGATTAACGTATATCAACCGTGTAATAATCGATCCGTGTTTAAACGTGCTTTTTATTTCGTCCCAAATCTCCATTGCAATACTCTTTATTCAAAAAAACCTTTTACTCATCCAAACCCTTCTGTCCTTTGTCTTGATACTTGATACTTGTGTCTTGATACTAGTATCAATAAAAATTAGTCGTCGATTTATTCCAGTATTTAATCATGAAGAACCCAAACAACATACCACCAAGGTGGGCAAAGTGAGCAATGTTGCTTCCCGGCATCGAAAGGCCTAAAACCAGTTCGAGGGCAGCATAACCCATCACCATATATTTTGCTTTAATTGGCACGGGCAGTGGGAAAATCATCATTTCGGTATTTGGGAACAACATTCCAAAGCCAAGCAGTACGCCATAAACAGCGCCCGATGCACCAACCGTTGGGATGTTCATTTTGATAGAAATAAGCTGGTTCATAAAACTTGTTGCTTCGGCTTCGTAACTTGTCGAAGTTGGAGTGTCGAGCCACGAAGTTGCAAAATCAATAATCTGCGGAAGGTTGAACCCCAGATCTTTAATTGTCGACTGATGTTTATTTACAAACGCCGAAAACAGATCGGCCGAAGGGGTATTCGAGAAAGCAGTAACAGCTTTTGCAAGTGGTTCAATTTCGATGTAATTGACAAAAGTATGCAATGCCGCAGCGCCCAACCCAGTTACGAAATAGAACAGCAGAAACCTTTTTGGTCCCCACACACTTTCGAGTACCCGGCCAAACATGAATAAGGCAAACATATTGAAAAAGATGTGCCCAAAGCCACCGTGCATAAACATGTGTGTTATTGGCTGGTACCATCTGAAGTTTTCCGATTCTGGATAGTACAACGCAAATGCTTTTGTGAGGTCAATTCCTTTGGGAGCCAAAAGATAGGTGGCCAAAAGCATTATCACGTTTATAATAATCAGGTTTTTTGTAACCGGTGGTATCCCTGTAAAAGGTGAACGATAATTCGATGCCATATTTATTCTTCTTTTTTTCTTGTATGAATGTCGATTCTAAAAACAATTCTTTTCAAACAATCCGATCCTAAATTTTGTGTCTAATGTCTAATGTCTAATGTCTAATATCTTGTGTCTTGATACTTGATACTTGTGTCTTGATACTTGTGACTTCCCAGTCAATTATTACGCCAACTTTTTTTAATGTCAGTCCGTCAAACAGTTCTGACAACCTGTCAAATTTTTTTTTTTATTTGAATTAGACTCAGTGCCTAGCGAGATCTGGAATCTAAACAATCAGATGTCCAAAACTAAACAGTTATTTTTATCCTTTAGGCATTTTAGGCACTCAAAACTTTAGGCACTTATTTTAACCGTTTCTCAATTTCGTCCAGTTTAATAATATCGACAATAGGCTTTCCCGATGGCGAGAAATTAGGTGTTTCGCAGGCAAACAAATTGTCGATCAGTTGTCCCGCTTCATCCATGTTAAGCGGGTGGTTTTGGTCAATGGCCGAAGCCTTGGCCAGCGAAAGAGCCAGTTGTTCGCGCGCTTTCTCCCTTATATTTCCGGCCGTGCTTTTATACTCTTCCATAAACATTTCGATGATGCCTTTAGGGTCAGAGTTTTCAAGTATCCCCGGAATTCCATTAATAATGAATGTTTCGGGGCCAAATTCGCGTATGTCGAACCCAATATAGTTCAAATCTTCGAGCATCGATTGCAGAATAATAGCATCGGCACTGTTTGTCTCAAATGTTTGAGGGAATAGCAGTTGCTGGCTAGTTCCTTCGTGTGTGGCAAGTACTCTGATGAAATGCTCGAACAAGATCCGCTGGTGCGCCCGTCGCTGGTCAATCACCATCAAGCCCGATTTAACAGGGGTAATAATGTATTTATTCTTGATTATCAGGAATCTTTTACCATTTTCGACCGGGATTGATGGTTCGTGGTTGAATATGGTGGTTTGTTGTTCTTCCTGCTGAATTTGAAGGTTGAAGCTGTGTTCATGTTCAAGAAAAGAATCTTCTTGTTGATATAGTTTCTGCCAACTTCCAAGATTATTTCTGTCGCTGTTCGATGAAAACCCACGCGAAGGAATTGAGATACTCCGTTCTTCGAATGGGTTATATGTTGGGTCGATCTTGATTTCAGGTTGAGTCAATCCATCGGTTGAACGTAGTGCAATAGGAATATCAACGCTCCCTTCCTGATCGAAATCGATGCTCGGTGCCACATTGAACTTTCCCAGCCCTTCGCGCACAGTGGCATGCAACAGCTGCCATATCGCACTTTCGTTCTCAAATTTTATTTCGGTCTTGGTTGGGTGAATGTTGATGTCGATTGTTCCCGGGTCTACTTCAAAACAGACAAAGTACGACGGGATCATTTCGCCAGGCAAAATCTTTTCGTAGGCCTGCATAATTCCTTTATGAAAGAAAGGATGCTTCATGTAACGGCCATTAACAAAGAAAAACTGTTCGCCAAAGGTACGGCGTGCAAATTTTGGCTGCCCTATGAAACCCGAAATCTTGGCAATTGAAGTTTCTGAATTTATGGGCACCAGACTGTTATTCATGTTGCTGCCAAATATGCTGACAATTCGTTTCCGGAAGTTAGCCGCCGGAAGTTCGTAAAGAATTGTTCCGTTGTGGTAAATCGAGAACCCAACTTCGGGCGATGCAAGGGCAACCCGTTGTATTTCGTTGATGATGTGTTTTAG
>CAZRXT010000216.1:0-4568 GCA_964604035.1 uncultured Prolixibacteraceae bacterium
CCCAGAGAAAACAGAGAAATAATAATAACTCCGTGTTCCTCTATGTCTTCTCTGAGTTCTCTGTGGTAAAGCTAAACATATGAATGACTTTTTTCTAATATCCGGCTCAGGCCGAAATGTGGGCAAAACCACATTGGCTTGCAAAATCATCGAAACACTTTCGTTGGAAAGGGAGGTTGTGGCTGTGAAAATATCAAAACATGTTCATCAACTAACTGAAAAACAAAAGGTAATTTTCGAACTGCCCGGATTGTTGATTGCAGAAGAGTTGGATAAAAGTTCTTTGAAAGACAGCTCTCGTTATTTACAGTCGGGAGCTTTGCGCTCATTTTTTATTCAAGCAAACGATGATCAATTTCCGATTTTAGCTGTTTGGTTGAAAGATAATTTGGATGGAACAGTGGTTTGCGAAACTGGATTTTTGGGCAACTTTCTAACTCCATCAAAAGCTTTTTTTGTTGAAGGCGCAGAAAAGCAAAAAGAAATTCACTGGAAATTCCCTTTTCAGCGAACAACTTTCAATGGAAATGAGTTTCATCCTCAGATTAGTGAATTGCTAACAATTCATTACCTTTGATACTATCATTTGATACTATAAAACATTAAGTGAATGAAACCACCTTACAGCATAACAGGAAAGATACTAAAGTTAGTTGCCTTAATTTCAGAAAAAATTGGTGAGGTGAACTCTATTCATCTAAGTAAACCTCCCATCGAGTTAAGAAAAAAGAACAGGATTAAAACCATCCATTCGTCGTTGGAAATTGAAGGAAATACATTGACAATAGAGCAAATTACGGCAATTGTTGAAAATAAGCGTGTTATTGGGCCACCAAAAGATATTCAGGAGGTAAAAAATGCCATGGCCGTTTATGATTATCTTGACGAATTGAACCCTTATGATTTTGATTCGTTTTGCAGAGCGCATGGAATGTTAATGGAAGGGTTGGTTGATTCGGCTGGAAAACTGCGAAGTAAATCGGTTGGAATTGTAAAAGGATCCGAGGTTGCCCATATCGCGCCTCCTAGCGATATGCTTAGGCCGTTGATGAATGATTTGTTTGAATATCTGATAAATGACGATGATTTAGTTTTAATAAAAAGCTGTGTTTTTCATTACGAAATGGAATTTATACATCCTTTTATAGATGGAAATGGCAGAATGGGTCGGTTGTGGCAAACCTTGATTTTAAAAGAGTCGTACCCTGTTTTTGAATTCTTGCCCATGGAGGCTTTGATAAGGGAACGACAGGAAGAATATTACGGTGCACTTGGAAAATCAGATAGCACAGGGGAGTCAACTGTTTTTATTGAATTTATGCTTGAAATTATGCTGGATTCGCTGAACGATCTTTTAAACATTAAAAATGTAAGCTTAACCAATCTCGACCGTGTAAATATATTTAAGTCCGTTATTAAAAGTGAGTACTTTACACGTAAAGATTACCTGAAGAACTTTAGGCAAATTTCATCGGCCACTGCCAGTCGCGATTTGAATTTTGCTGTCGAAAATGGAATTATGGAAAAAATCGGTGATAAAAACAATACGAAATACAGATACCAATTATGATACCGTTTGAAGAAGCTTACCAGATAATTCGAAATGCTGTAATCCCATTGGAAAAGGAAACAGTTTTACTTGCCGACAGCCAAAATCGCATTTTGGCCGAGGAGATTGTCTCCGATGTAAACATTCCGCCGTTCAATAAAGCGGCCATGGATGGTTTTGCTTGCCGTAGAACCGATTTGCCTGGTCCATTGCGCATTGTAGATGAAATCCCTGCAGGTAAATTTCCTACTGTTGAAATCAAAGAAGGCGAATGTGCCAGAATTATGACTGGAGCTCCAATTCCCGCTGGTGCCGATGTGGTGTTTATGGTTGAATACCATGAAATTCAACCCGATGGCTCGGTAATCTTTACCCGCGACAAAACCGCTAATAACATTTGTTTGCTGGGCGAAGATGTGAAGGAAGGAGATGTGGTGTTGTCAAAAGGAACACTGATTCAACCGCAGGAGATTGCCATTCTAGCCGGGGCTGGCAAGACCAATGTTGAGGTCTTTCGTCGGCCAATAGTTGGCGTAATTTCAACAGGAAGCGAATTGGTCGAACCCAATATTTTGCCTGCCGCTGGTCAAATTCGCAACAGCAACGGACATCAAATGGTTGCCCAGCTAAAACGGATGGGCTTGGTTGCCGAATATTTTGGTATTGTTCCCGATTCACAGGAAGAGCTACGCAAAGCAATTCATTCGGCAATGAAAATGACCGATGTACTCTTTATTTCTGGCGGTGTTTCGGTGGGCGACTACGACTTTGTTCCATTGGTCTTACAGGAGTTGGAATTCGAAATTCTGATTACCTCAATTGCCACAAAGCCCGGAAAACATACCCTTTTCGCCCGCAAGGAAGGAAAGTATGTGTTGGGTTTCCCGGGAAATCCGGTATCGTCGTTTGTGCAGCTCGAAACAGTTGGCCGCGAATTGCTTTGTAGTTTGATGGGAAATCAGCCCAAGTCTCTGAAGTTCAAATGTGTCATTCTCGACGATTATCATCGAAAAGCGGCCGACCGATTGGAGTTTCTTCCAGTGCAGATTACTGAAACAGGCAAGGTGAAATTGTTGCCCTACAACGGATCGGCACATATCCATGCCTTATCGAAAGCCAATGCCATTATGGAGATCCCCATTGGGGTTAAACAAATTGAACAGGGAGATTTAGTGAATGTACGACCGCTTTAACCGACATATCAACTACTTGCGCATTTCGATCACCGACCGATGCAACTTGCGATGCAAATACTGCATGCCTGCTGAAGGTATTGAACTGATGCATCATGACGATATTCTTTCCTTCGAAGAAATTGTTGAGGTGGTGAAAACCGGGGTTAATAACGGCATCACCAAAGTGCGGCTTACGGGCGGCGAACCTTTGGTAAGAAAAGGGATTGTTGATTTGGTGCGGATGATTGCCGAAGTTGAAGGAATTGAAGATTTGGCCATGACCACCAACGGAACCCTTCTCGAACAGTTTGCGCAACAGTTAAAAGATGTAGGTTTGAAACGGGTAAACATCAGCCTCGACACACTTGATCCTGAAAAATACGCCGATTTAACTCGCGGCGGCTCTGTCGAATCGGTTTTTAGAGGAATTGAAGCAGCACAGAAAGCTAGTTTCGACCCCATTAAAATTAACTGTGTGATTATGAAAACCTCCGATGAACCCGACGCACTGGCAGTTAAAAAATTTGCTGAAGAGAACGGTTTAAGCGTCCGATTCATTCACCAAATGAATTTACACACTGGTGAATTTTCGAAAGTAGAAGGTGGCGAAGGGGGCGATTGCAAAAGCTGTAACCGCATACGGCTAACTGCCAATGGTGGTTTCAAACCCTGCCTGTTCAACGACAACTGTTTCAACATTAAAGAATACGGTGCTGCCGAAGCAATGACAAAAGCTATCGATGCCAAACCAAAGGCAGGTAGTAAAAACCTGTCGGGTAAGTTTTATAATATTGGAGGATGACTAAGTAAAACACAAAGACACGAAGGCGCAAAGAAAATTAAGGAATAAATAATGAGGAATAAGAAACCACAGAATACAGCGATGATACTTGTTGATTTCTATCCCACTTGTGGGATAATTTCGCTGTGTCTCCGTGTCTTTGGGTTTAAATTTTATACCAATGACTAACGAATTCTCACATACCGACCATGATGGCAAAGCCCGGATGGTTGATGTTGGCGATAAGCCAATTCAAAAGCGCATTGCAAAAGCCGAAGGCTTCATCCGCCTTCAACCCGAAACCGTTCGGTTGATCAAAGAAAACCAGATGAAGAAAGGCGATGTGCTTACCGTGGCCGAGATTGCCGGGGTACAGGGCGCAAAACAAACTTCAGCATTGGTACCGCTTTGCCACAACCTGCTTTTGACCAAAGTAAAAGTGGTGGCAGAGGTAGTCGAAGAAGGCGTAAAAGTGACTTCCGAAGTCCATAGTACTGGACAAACTGGTGTAGAAATGGAAGCATTGACTGGTGTAAACATTGCCTTACTCACCATTTACGACATGTGCAAAGCTGTGGATAATACGATGGAGATGAGTGATATTAAATTGATTTCGAAAACGAAATTTTAACACGAAGTCACGAAGATACAAAATTGGGTTAACCTATTATTCCTTTGTGTTTTAGTGTCTTCGTGTTTCAATTTTAAACAGCTCGCCTTGGCGAGATAAATGCTAATGACTTTATCAGATGATAATAAAAGTAATTGCAACCAGTATTTCTGAAAAGAAAGGAACCATAAAAAAGGTTCAGCCATTTATCGAGTTGAATGAACTTGGAGTAAAAGGCGATGCCCATGCCGGGAGCTGGCACCGTCAGGTGAGTTTGTTAGGCGTTGAAAGCATTTCAAAATTTGATGCTGAAGCCAACAGAAAAATTGCTTATGGCGAATTTGCCGAGAATATTACCACCGAAGGGTATCCGCTTTACGAAATGCGGCCTTTTGATAGGCTTATTGGGAAAAACGTTGAACTTGAAGTCACGCAAATTGGCAAAAAATGCCA
>CAZRXT010000217.1:0-4566 GCA_964604035.1 uncultured Prolixibacteraceae bacterium
CAAAATTGATACTTATTTTCTGAAATTCAACAACAGATTTAAAAACCTATATATGTCTCGCTATATCTTAACTTCGGTAGTTTTTCTTCTGGTTTGGTTATCTTGTTTTTCTCAATCAAAGTCTTCTGTTCCTTTTGAGAAAGGCGCTATTCGTTACGATGTGATTTTTGTTGGTTCGGCCGATACTTTTTTCCTTGTTCACGATCAAACTAAAATACTCACAATTAGAGATGGCGATGTTCTGGTTGATGATGTCGATTATGGGAACTACAGATATCGGATCAACGATGTTGTAACTGGCCAGTTGATCTTCAAAAAAGGATTGAGCCCGCTCTTTTACGAGTGGTTCACAACTGCCGAGGCGAAGGTTAAAACCGCATCTTCTTCATATAGCTTTTTTTTCCCGATGACGGTCAACGATGTTCGTTTCTCTTTCGATGTGCGTGATGCAAAGAATAATTGGAGAGAAATTTATGCCGATACAATTTATATTTCCGATTTCCATGTTGTGAAAGAAACGCCTATTGTTTATGCTATCGACACCATTCTCTTTTCAGGGAAGAGCGATGAGAAAATTGATGTTGCCATTCTTGCCGAAGGGTACACCGTAGCCGAGATGGACAAGTTTTCGAAAGATGCCCGTCGAATGGTTGATAAGCTTCTTGGTTGCCAGCCATTTAAGGAGTTTGCCAACCGGTTCAACTTTATTGCGGTTAAGGTTCCATCGCTCGAGAGTGGAAGTGATGTTCCCGGAGATAAAATATATAAGAACACGGCCTTTAACTCAACTTATTATACTTTCGATTCGCCACGGTACCTTACAACCAGCGACATGAAATTGGTTTACAATGCCGTTGATGGAGTTGTTTGGGATCACCTTATCGTTCTGGTCAATTCAGATATTTATGGTGGCGGAGGTTTTTATAATTCGCTGAGCATTTGTTCTGCCGACAATGCCCGGTCGAATTTCGTTTTCTGCCACGAGTTTGGTCATGCTTTTGCTGGCTTGGCCGACGAGTATTATACGTCACAAGTTTCGTACGAAGAGTTTTATCGCGGCGATGTGGAACCTTGGGAACCCAATATTACAACGTTAGTCGATTTTAATAGTAAGTGGAAGCCAATGATTTACAACTCGACACCAATACCAACCCCTCGCGATTCGATGTTTGTTGGGCATATTGGTGTTTTTGAAGGTGGAGGTTATGTCGAAAAAGGTGTTTACAGCCCCTCAACAACTTGTTGGATGAAAGAGATGGCTGCCGGAAAATTCTGCCCTGTTTGTCAGGATGCGATTAGGAAAACTATCCTAAGGCAATCGAAATGAGTTGAAGTTTTTGCAGAAATAAAAAAGGTCAACTGGTTGTTTCCTGTTGACCTTTTTGAGATATCTATTTGTTGAAATCGCGAAGTTTAATGGCTGTAAGTACCTTCTTTGTGTAAAGAGGAAAGTCGCCGTTCATAATCCATCCATAATAACCCGGTTGTTCTTTCAACACTTTTGTAACCGGAACACCTTTGTTTTTTCCAAAATTGAAAACTTCAACACCATTTTCATCAAAAACAATTCTTCCAAGGAAATCTACGTTCCTGTCGTAAGAAGAGAACTCAGAAAGTTTGTCAATATCATTGATTATTGGAACCGATTTTTTTCCAGTATGATCTTCAAATTCAGTTTCCTTGTATTTATCAAGCTGGGCTTTAAGAACTTCGTAAGTTGCTTTTGTGTCGGCCATGGCGCTGTGAGCATCTTCAAGCGGTTTATTGCAATAAAGCTGATATGCAGCAACAAGAGTCCGTTTTTCCATTTTGTGGAAAATAGCCTGAACATCAATGAATTTTCGTTTTTTTAGATCGATGTCGATTCCTGCCCGCAGAAACTCTTCGGCCAATAATGGTATGTCGAAACGATTAGAATTGAACCCGCCCAAATCGCAGCCTTCCATAAAATTAGCAAAGGTTTTGGCAACTTCTTTGAAAGTTGGGCAATCTTTAACGTCTTCATCATAAATTCCATGAATCCTTGATGAAGCTTCAGGAATTGGCATTTCAGGGTTAATTCGTAAAAGTTTTTCCTCTTCAGTTCCGTCAATATTAACTTTTAAAAGGGCAATCTCAACAATTCTGTCCGATGCAACATTGATTCCTGTTGTTTCAAGATCGAGAAAAATTAACGGATTGCGAAGACTTAATTCCATAATATGTGAGTTTATGAAAAAGGCGCTGGTTTTTCAGCGCCTTTTATTATTTAAAAAATGAGTTATTCTTAAGCATTTATCATCATTGGCATCAGAAGCATCAAAACATCTTCTTCGTCCAACTCTTTTTCTACCGGTAGCAGAATACCTGCTCTTGTTGGGTCCGACAATTCCATTTTCACCTCAGTAGTTGAGAGGTTCGACAGAATTTCGAGAAGGAACGATGATTTGAAACCAATTTCCATTTCATCACCTTCGTAAGAACAATTCAACCGTTCAACAGCCGAAATTGAGAAATCAACATCCTGAGCTGATACAACTAATTGGTTGCCCGATATTTTTAACCGTACAAGGTTGCTCGCTGCATTCGAGAACACAGAAACCCTTCGTAGTGTATTATAGAGTTCGAGCCTGTCAATAACCATTTTATTCGGATTATTGGTTGGGATAACCGAGTTGTAACTTGGGTATTTTCCTTCAACCAAACGGCAAATGACTTTGAAATTGGTTAAGTTGAAGAAAGCGTTTTTTTCGTCGAATTCAAGTTTAACTGCAAAATCTTCTTTTGGAAGCAAGTTTTTCAACAGAGCCGCAGGTTTTTTAGGCAGAATAAAAGACGATTCAATATCAGCTTTAACATCGCTGCGTTTGTAGCGCACCAGTTTGTGTGCATCCGAAGCAACGAATGTGGCATTTTCGGGCGAAATTTCAATAAGAATACCATTCATTACCGGGCGAAGTTCATCGTCGGCAGTGGCAAATAATGTTTTCACAATACCGTTAAGCATCACATCGTGGTTCATCGATACCGATGTTGCATTTCCTGCGTGTAGCTCTGGCAATTCAGGATATTCTTCACCATTTTGACCTACAATACTGAACTTTCCATTTTCAGAGAAAATATCTATCGCAAATGTTTCAGTATTTAATTGAAATGTAAGTGGCTGCTCTGGAAACTCTTTCAGTGTGTCGATAAGCAATTTTGCGGGAATGGCAATTTGACCAATGCCTTCTGTATTTTCCAATTCAACCCAGGTAATAAGGGTTGTTTCCAAATCGGAAGCAGTGATGGTTAGTTTGCTATCCTCAAGGTTGAACAGAAAGTTGTCGAGGATTGGTAATGTACTTTTTGAACTTATAACCCTGCTGATTGCAGTAAGATGGTTTAATAATTCGGTACTTGATACTACAAATTTCATTATATCAGTTTTTTAGCTATTTTTTAATCTTTATAAAATTGAATCAAATATACATGAAAGGAACTTGTTTGCCAAAAAAAATACAAACACGAATAAACAAAACTCATTTGAGTTCCATTCCTCTGATATCTTGTTGAAGATTGAACAGTTCAATTCATAAGATTATCAGTAATTTATAATTTAATACTGATGAAAAAATTCTTTGATTGGATGTCGAAAAATGCTGCAAATTTTCTTTTTGCCAACTGTGCTTACTTTTTCTGTAAAGGAATTAGTTCAGTATGTAATCTGTTTTAGTTCTATCTGTTGTATTTCTTTTTTCTGATGATGTAAAAAATTGCGCCAAACAATGCAAAAATGATTAATGGCGAAACAATATTGATTAGCTGCCATTTCACCTTTTCTTCTCTGATTTTTACTTTGTCGAGCATTCGGAGCTTAACGGTTCTTGTTCGCAATTGCATAATTCCTTGATCGTCGGTTAGGTAGTCGATGCAATTCATTATAAAATCTTTGTTGCCAAATGTTTGCCCCGAAAACTGATCGTAGCCAAGAGGTTGCAGTTGCACTTGTCCGTTACGGTTTCTTACTTTGTTTTTTATTATTCCTCCATCGGCAATGATAATCATTTTTGTTTGCTCGTTTTCCTGTTTTAATTCTGACGGGTTAATGCCAAGTTGTTGTGTCATACGGTTTTTAAATGCCGATTCAAATTTTCCTTCGACCAAAATGCCGATTGGGATATTTGGCTGATTGAAAACCCTCCGATCAGGTGGGGTGGTTGCACTTTGCAGGCTTACTTCTACCGGGGTTTGAACCGATCTGCCATAAGGTGAGGTTGTTAAAATGCTGGTTGCTTTTCGGTTTTGGTCTTCGCCAACAATATCTAGCGAACTTGGAAATTCGACAAAAACATTGTTCAGGTTTCGGCTCATTGGGTGAGTTGGATTTGCTGTTGCCAATGGTGAATAATAGAATGGCGCAGGTGTGAAGTTGGTTGTTTGCCCTGCAGGTGCAGTATTTATTGGGTATTCCATACATACAGCATCCTGAATCAGGTCGGCATTTAGCCTTACTCCATAGCGGAAAAGCTGATCGCGAAGGTTCAAATCGCGTTCAAAAGCAATTGTTGAATAACCTTTCGACAAAGAATCGATGCTTGCGTAAAC
>CAZRXT010000218.1:0-4558 GCA_964604035.1 uncultured Prolixibacteraceae bacterium
ATTCGCCAATTTTCATCGACAGCTCGTAATGTTCTTTTTCGTACCCAAACGAACCAGCCATACCGCAACATCCCGAAGGTATTTCGGTAACACTATAATTAACCGGCAGTTGGAGCATTTTTTTACTGGCATCGGTTGTTGCAATGGCCTTTTGATGACAATGGCCGTGAAGCTTAATTTCAGCAGAATCGGCAGTAAATTGATCGGGCGTAATCTTTCCTTTTGCAACTTCACCAACAATGAACTCGTCGAACATCAACACATTTGCCGATAACTTTCGGGCTGCATCTTTCAGCTCGGCACTAACTATTTGAGGATATTCATCGCGGAACGAGAGAATTGCCGAAGGTTCAATACCAATTAATGGGGTTTCTTCTGAAATCAAATCCTTCAGAAGAGAAATGTTTTTATCGGCTAAAGTGGCTGCTTTCTTAACCAATCCTTTCGACAGGTAAGTCCGCCCGCTGAATGTATGCGTTGGAATCACAACTTCGTACCCCAGCTTTTCAAGCAGTAGTATTGCCTGAATTCCAATATGCGAATCGTTAGTATTGAGGAATTCGTCGTTGAAAAGGTAAACCTTACCATTGGCAGCACTACGATGCTCATGTTTGCCATACCACTGTTTCATAGTCTCTTTCGACAGTTCGGGAAGTGCTCTTTTCAACGTAAAATCAGAACAAAGCTTGATGAGTGGCGAAATGATAGGCGATCTCATCATCAAACCCGAAAAAGGCTGAAATTTTGATGCTGAATTCATTAACGAAGGATAGTTTGCAATTAAACGCGAACGGAACGGGATTGGGTTGCCGTCGTAATGGTTTTGTAGAAAATCGGCCTTTAGTTTAGCCATGTCGACCCCCGATGGGCATTCGCTTTTGCACGCTTTACACGATAGGCAAAGGTCGAGCGCAGAAACCACTTCGTGCTGATCGGCCCAATGAATTTTTCCGGGCCGCGTAACCATTTCGCGAAGAACATTCGCACGGCCACGAGTTGAGTTAATTTCATCGTGTGTAGCCATAAAACTTGGGCACATGGCTCCGCCAATAATCTCCGACTTACGGCAGTCGCCCGAACCGTTGCACTTCTCAATTGCACGAGCCATTCCCTGCTCAATTTTATACTCGAAGTAACTGTTTAATTCCAACGTTTCGGCACCAGGTTCAAGCCTCAGCGATTCGTTCATTGGAGGGGTGTCGATAATCTTTCCCGGATTGAAAATATTGTTTGGATCCCAAGTGCGCTTCAACTCTTTCAGCAATTGGTAAACCATATCGCCAAGCATAAACGGTATAAACTCACCACGGAGCCTTCCATCGCCATGCTCTCCACTTAGCGAACCTCCATATTTCTTTACCAGTTTGGCGGTTTCGGTAGCTACAATTCTGAATAGTTTTACATCTTCGGCATCCTTCAAATTTAACACTGGCCGAAGGTGAAGTTCGCCGGTTGCAATATGCGCGTGGTAAACCGCTTTGAGATTGTGTTGATCGAGTAATTGCTGAAAATCATTAAGATAATCGGGAAGTTTTTCAACAGGCACAGCGGTATCTTCCACCACCGAAACAGGTTTTGCATCGCCCGGCATATTCGATAGAACGCCTAGTCCGGCGGTTCGTAATCCCCAAACTTTCTGAATATCGGCACCCCAAACCAGAGGGAAATGGTATCCAAAGCCCGAAGAACGCATTTCGGCCTCAATTGCTTTAGCCCGTTCTATAATTTCGTCTTTATTGTCGCTCCAAAGTTCTACAATCAGAATAGCTTCGGGTTCACCATCAATAAAAAATCTGTTTTTCTGAAGGTTCAAAACCCCTTTCGTCAAATTCATAATGGTTTTATCCATTAGTTCAATGGCTGCCGGATGATATTTCAACCCTATGAGGTTTGCCCTAAATGCATCGGTAAGTTTTTCAAAATGAATACAGAGAACAGCTTTCTCTTTTGGAGGCAGCGGCACAAGGTTTAGCTTCATTTCGGCAACCAAGGCAAGAGTTCCTTCGGACCCTGCAATGAGTTTGCAAAGATTGAATGGCTCTCCTTCGGCATTATAAGGTTGCATATTGGCAAGCTGATCGAGCGCGTATCCATTGTTGCGACGTGGGACTGATGGATCGGGGTATTGTTTTCTGATCTCTTCAATATTCGCACTATCGGACAATATTTTATCGATATGCTTGTAAATTTTGCTTTCGTGAGAAATTCCGCCAAGTTTTTCCTGAAATTCATCAGAAGAGAGTTCTCCAAAAACAACCTCTTCCCCATCGCTTAGGAATGAAGTGACTTCAAGAATATGTTCCCTCACACTTCCGTGCACTAAAGAGTGTAGCCCACAACTGTTGTTGCCAAGCATTCCGCCCATTGTACAACGGTTTGCAGTAGATGTTTCGGGACCAAACATTAAGCCGAATTTCTGCAAATGGATATTCAATTCCGAAAGTACAACCCCAGGCTCTACCCTCGCCCATTTTTCTTCGGCATTAACCTCGATTATGCGGTTTAAATATTTTGAAAAATCGACAATAATACCACTGCCAACAACCTGTCCGGCAAGTGACGTTCCGGCACCACGAGGAATTAATGAGCAATGGTTTGTATTGGCAAAACGAACCAGTTTCTGCAAGTCATTTTTCGATTTTGGAAGTGCAACGGCCAACGGCATTTCGCGATAAGCCGAAGCATCGGTAGCATAAAGTACTTTTGAGATATGATCGAAATACAAATCACCTTCAATCTGCTTAGATAATTTCTGAAGGATTGAATTGCTTATTTTATTATCGCTCATTTTTGATTGTTATTATTCAAGTTCAACAACAGTAATACCTGCGCCACCCAGTTGTATATGTTCTTCGCGGAATGAACGAACGCCAGGTTCGGTTTTCAGATAGTTGCGGATTACCTCTTTAAGTATTCCGTAGCCTTTTCCGTGAAGTATGCGAATTGTATTGGTGCGTAACATGATTGCTTCGTCGATAAAAGCCTGAATGTTCGAGAGAGCCTCTTCGGCCCGTTGTCCCCGCACATCAATGTCGGGTTTGAAAACAAGGCGCTTCTCCATCATCTGATTAGTACGCTTCAGCGAGTCGGCTTTTGGCTGCATTCGAATCTCCTTCTCCTGCTTTTTTGCCTCATTTTTACTGATTGGCTCAACTTTATCAATAGAAAGTGTAGTCATAAGCTGCCCAAGGGCGACGACAATCTTGGTTTTATCAACATCGATAACTTCGCAAATATTTCCCGATTCAATAATGCGGATTTTATCTCCGGGAGCATAGACTGAATTCTTTTTCTTTTCTTCAATCTTTTGCTGAACAGGTTCCTGCTTTTTACGGTTCGCACGGTTAAGTTCTTTTTGCTTGATCTTGTCAATTTTCTGGTCAATCTTAATGTCCTTTTCCGGGTCTACCTGTTCAACATCTTGCTTGTATTCAATCAGTTTCTTTCTGATATCTTTTGTTTTATCTTTTTCGGCCTGCGATTCCCTGATTTCGCGAATTGTTTTTTCTACAACTTTATTTGCTTCATCAACAATTCGGAGAGCTTCGCGCTTTGCCTCCTGGATAATCTCTTTTCGCTGCTTTTGAGTTTGCTGAAGTTCAGTAACATACTCTTCACTCAGGTTGTCGAGACTCTTCTCTACCCGCTGAATCTTAACACGTTTCGATTCCCAGTATTGTTTGTCGCGTACAATTTCCCGAAGGTGTTTATCGTAGTCAACATGTTCTTTACCAAGCTTTTCTTCAGCTTCTTTCAGAATATCTTCCGAGAGGCCAATTTTACGGGCAATTTCAAAAGCAAAAGAGCTTCCGGGTTTTCCTACAAGCAACTGAAAAAGAGGTTTCATCCCATTCGAATCGTAGAGCATCGCACCATTAACAATTCCTTTGTGCGACGATCCAAAATGTTTCAGATTTGTATAGTGGGTGGTAATAATTCCGTATGTCTGAAGCTGGTTCAGTTTGTTAAGCACAGCTTCGGCAATTGCGCCACCAAGCATTGGCTCAGTTCCGGTACCAAACTCATCGATAAGTACTAACGAACGCGAATTGCAGTTCCGGGTAAAGAATTTCATGTTCAACAGGTGCGACGAATAGGTGCTCAAATCGTTCTCGATTGACTGTTCGTCGCCAATGTCGATAAAAATTGAGTGGAAGATACCCATCACAGAACCTTCGGCCATAGGCACCAGTAAACCGCATTGCAACATGTATTGAATAATGCCAACCGTTTTCAGGCAAACCGATTTTCCTCCGGCATTTGGCCCCGATATCAACAGAATTCGGTTTGGATCGTCGAGTCGGATATTTAGAGGCACAACTTCGCGTTTCTCTTTTTTGAGTGTTTGCGTAAGAATTGGGTGGCAAGCTCTGTACCAATCGAAGAAAGGTTCGTTCCGGATTTCGGGCTTAATACAATCGAATTGATTGGCAAATACTGCCCTGCAACGTATGAAATCGATCTCGCCCATAAATTCGTACGAAGCAAGCAACTCTTCAACATCAGGGCGTATTTCGGCCGAGAAATTGATCAGTATCTTTATGATTTCACGTTTCTC
>CAZRXT010000219.1:0-4553 GCA_964604035.1 uncultured Prolixibacteraceae bacterium
AATATCGGCCTGTCACGCCGAGGGTCGCGGGTTCGAGTCCCGTCCGCACCGCCAACAAACAAAAAAGGTTGTTCCGAAAGAAGCAACCTTTTTTTTATGATATAAAACCAACAGGAATACAACTCAAAAGCCTTTAAAAAAGCTGAAATGCACACTTCCGTAATTGCGGACTTCTGAAAAATGTGGAAGGTTGCTGAAATTGATGCTTTTCGGATGTTCAATAACGATCATTCCACCTAGCTTAATCAAATTGCGCCGAATAATCGCTTCTGGCAATTCAGCCAATCGAGGTAAATCGTAAGGTGGGTCGGCAAAAATCAAATCATACTGCGTCTTTTCACTCTCTAGGAATTTAAAAACATCGGCACGATAAACTTTGGCAACACCTTTCAGCTCCTTCATTACCGATTTTATAAACTGGATGTGTTGGAAATTAAGCTCGATTAACGTCAAATCCTTGCATCCTCGCGAAAGAAACTCGTAACTAATACTTCCGGTGCCTGAAAACAGATCGAGTATTTTTGCCTCTTCAAAATCGACAATATTAGACAAGACATTAAACAACCCTTCCTTGGCAAAATCGGTGGTTGGCCTTGCTTTAAAATTCTTTCCCGGATTAAACATTCTACCCCGGTATTCTCCTCCTACAATTCGCATAAACAAAGTTCTAACAATGGTAAGTACAAATGATCTGGTTCTTTATAGAAAGTATGGCTTACAGAATAGTGAGATCTGAACCTTGCAAAGTGAACCTTTTCAAAATAGTTTTTCAACGAAGATGCATACTCTGAGTGAGCGTCAATTTTCCCCATCAGTTTCAATTCTATATTTTTATCCAAATTAAGTTGTTTGGCAACGTAAAGGGTGTAGTACAAGCAATCGGAATCTGTTTTAGCAAAAAACTGATTCATAAAATCGACCTTTTGTCCATCGATCAACGCAATCTGAATGATGTTTCTAATTCTGTACACATAAAGAACCGGCTGGTACGATAAAGAATTAAGCCCAAAGTTTAACAGAGGAAGAATACTGGCAAAAAATTCTGCGTTCGAAAAATTGTCAGAAATCATTTCCGAAAGAACTTTTGGAAATGAGAACAACACTGAAACTTCACCTTTGGCAATCCTATTTGCTTGAACTTTCTCGTCGGCTTTTTTATCGAACATCAAATAAAACAATTCAGCGCAATCGGGCTCGCTTACAATTACCCCAGGTGCTAACGAAACACGAAGATCCTGATAAACAGCATTTACCTTCTTAAATTTTTTGTGAAGAATAGGCTCATTTTTGAAAATGTGCTCCAACTCACCTTTCAATTGAAAAGGAGTAGCAGTATTCAATTCAAATTCAACAAGTACAACAAACTTATTCAAATTTGTGTCGAATACTATAAAAGAAAATCCATTCAGCGAAAGCTGAATGGATAATATGTGGTTCTGACAATTTTCAATGTCGAATGTTTCGTCAAAATAACGAAGAGCAGTTACCCCATTTTTTAAACTATTCAAAGTTTCCAGCATTATTGTTTGGCTCTGTAACAGAACCTACTTTAAGACCAGGGTATTTATCGTTTACACGACTTTTTTCATTCAAATTAATAATCTCTTGTTTGTACTCTTCCATCAATGATTTTAAAATCTGATTATTATGAGCACGAGCTTCAAAAACAGGGACCATCACACCCGAACCTGTTTTTACAGTTGCCTGACCTAACCAGAATTTTTCGCCACCCGAATTCGGGATAATTGCGATTTCATCGATATTAAAACCGGCACCAAAGATTTCAGTTAATACATTAACTTTGATTGTATCCCTGACAATCAAGCCTTTTTCTCTTGCTGCTTTTTCATCAAGACCAGCTTCAATCATTTCGTCAGTTAACATACCAACTTTACGGATTTTCGAGACTTGGCCATACTTAACAAAGTGAATCAGAGAATCCATATCTCCGCAAAAGCTACCATTCACATCTTTAAATGCAATTTCAGCCTTACGTATATCTTTAAGGCGTACGATAGTTGCGTCGTATTTAGCAGTCTTCTCTTTCTCGAAATTGACCGGAGTCATTACTGAGTCATAAATTAAATAGGCCAAAAAGATTGACGCTGCTATCAAGACAACTTGAATAATAATTCGTTTCATTTTTTATCTATTATAAATGTTTTTAAAAAGGATGTCTGCAAATTTAAAAAAAAAAACGATTTACATTCAGTCGAATCAATTAATTTGGCCATTATGTTTGAAAAGAAGCTTGCACAAATAATTATTTCGCAGATGGGAGTCGAACCCACTGTTAGTCAGAAAAATGCGATAGATACAATTTCTCAATTCCTTTTTGATGATGACCAAAGTTCAATTTTCTTATTGAAAGGATATGCAGGAACAGGCAAAACTTTATTAGTTAGCACATTGGTGCAGGCAATAAAGCAATTTCGGATCAACACAGAGCTGCTGGCACCTACCGGTAGAGCGGCAAAGGTACTGTCATCGTATGCCGAAAAACCTGCATTAACAATTCATAAACGCATTTATCGGCAGCAATCAACCAGCGATGGATTGGGGCGTTTTTCCCTCGATTTCAACAAACAATCAAACACTCTTTTCATTGTCGACGAAGCTTCAATGATCTCTAATTTAACACCCGAATCGTCCATATTTGGTTCGGGCCGATTGCTCGACGACCTGATTGAGTATGTTTACAATGGTAAGAATTGCAGGCTAATGCTGGTTGGCGACACGGCACAGTTGCCTCCTGTAAACCTTTCTCTCAGTCCGGCCCTTGACCCCAAAGTATTGGAAGAATACAACCTGAAAGTATTTTCGTCGGTATTAAGCGACGTGGTAAGACAAGCCGAAGAATCGGGGATTCTTTACAATGCAACCGCAATACGTTTGCATATAAAAAACAAAAGGACGAAAGATTTTTTCCATATCAAAGTTGATCAAATGGACGACATTAAACGTGTTTCGGGTGGTGAGCTGATTGAGACTATCAGCGACTGCTACGATAAATACGGGATGGATGAAACCATTATTGTTACACGATCAAATAAGCGGGCAAACAAATTCAACGAAGGAATAAGGCGATCTATACTTTGGCGCGAATCTGAACTCGAATCGGGCGATATGCTGATGGTTGTAAAAAACAATTACTTCTACGTTAGTCCCGAAGAAAACCTCGAATTTATTGCCAACGGCGATATTGTTAAAGTGTTGAAGGTACATCGAATTGAAGAATTATACGGGTTCCGCTTTGCCTCAGTAACTATTCTGCTTCCTGATTACAACGGGCTCGAAATCGACTGCAAAATTTTCCTCGACACGCTAACCATCGACGCGCCATCGCTTGGAAACGACGATAACCAGCGACTATTTGCCGCGGTTCAGGAAGATTATCTTCACATTGGGAACAAGAAAAAAAGATGGGAAGAGATTCGAAAGAATGAATACTTCAATGCCCTTCAGGTAAAATACTCGTATGCCGTTACCTGCCATAAAGCACAAGGTGGCCAATGGGATGCTGTGTTTATCGACCACGGATATCTAACTGAAGATATGCTGACTATAGATTATTTGAGATGGTTTTACACCGCATTTTCTCGTCCAAAAAAGAAGCTTTTCCTGATTAACTTCGACAAGCACTTCTTCAACGAAAATGAAAACGACTTCTAAAAAGATTCTTTGTGCTGAATTGAAATTTTAAGACCTTCTTCGGCCGTAATCGTGTTTTCAAAAACTTCCCTGGCTTCGCTTAAAAGTGACGAAACATTCTTGTATCTGGCAGAAAAATGGCCTATCACTAATTGCCCAACATTGCTTTGTTTTGCTTGCATTGCTGCTTGCATTGCTGTTGAATGGAAAGTTTCAGAGGCTCGCTTTTCTAGTGTTCGGTCATAAGTTGCCTCATGATATAATACACTAACACCCTGCAAGATGTCAGAAAGTTCGGGCAGGTAAATTGTATCGGTACAAAAAGCAAAGCTTCGTGGCTTCTTTGCTGGAAGAGTTAACCAGCTGTTGGGTATAATTGTCCCTTCTTCGGTAACAAAATCGGCTCCTGCTTTAATGAATTGGAGCTCTTTTACAGGGATCTTATAATAAGCAATCTGTTCTCTAATGATATTCTTTGGTTGCTCTTTTTCAGTAAAAAGAAAGCCACAACAAGCAATTCTGTGCTTAACCGGGAAAGACATAACTGTTACCGTTTCATCGTCGATAAGAACTTGAGGTTTCTTAAAATTTAAGGGATGCCACACAATCTTATAAGCTATCTCGCCATCGAGAAATTCTATTTGATTCTTAAGGATTTCGGGGAGTTCGGAGTGAGAATAAATGTGCAAATCGTTTTTCCTCCCAAGCAATGCAAATGTCGACAGCAATCCAATCAACCCAAAATAATGATCGCCATGCAGGTGCGAAATGAAAATATGGTTAATACACGACAGTTTCACTCCGTATTTGCGAATCTGGATTTGAGTTCCTTCACCACAATCTAATAAAAAAAACCGCTCACGTATATTTAATACCTGAGCGGTTGGATATCTTTTTGAAGT
>CAZRXT010000220.1:0-4520 GCA_964604035.1 uncultured Prolixibacteraceae bacterium
TTTCATTCTTTATTTTGACGATGATTAAAGTCTTTTTATAGTAAAATGTTATATTTGTTCTCATTGCATTCTTAAATGTTTAATGATTAAGAAATCAATTTATATAACTTTTGTAGTTGGAATTATATTAAGTCTTTCTCAACGGAATCTTTGTGCTCAGGATTTTGATCACTTGTGGGCTGTAAAAGCTTCATATTCAATGCTTCAATATAAGGGAGAGTTGGGTAGTCAGCTTTTTGATCTAAACCAGCGCAATGACGGAGGAGGGCTTGCTCTTTCTCGGTTTCTTAATCCATCGCTCGATTTGGTGATGGGAATTGACTATTACCGATTAAATATAAATGGATTGGTCTACAATCAAAGCTACAATGTGAAAGGAAATCTAGTTTCACCAAGCTTATCTTTCAGCTATAAATTTGCAAACGGATATTTACTTCCCGAAAAATTCTTTATAAAACCTTATGTGGGGATAGGATTTGCGTATTTGATTGGAAATTCAAAAGGGAATAGTTACGATCTTAAAGGCGAACCTTTTTCTCATTTTATTGATGAGGTTGCTTTTACAGGCACCATTGGTTTTAAAAATGATATCACAAAGAAAATTAGCCTATTTGCTGAAATAAACACTAATCTGGCAACAACCGAAGAAATCGACGGTGCTGCTATCGACATGAAGAATGATAAATTTGGTGGCGCAAGAATTGGAGTTTTTGTGAAGCTTGGCGGACCAAAAGATTCAGATAAAGATGGTGTTACAGACGATAAGGACGAATGCCCAGATACTCCTCTAGGTGTTGAAGTAGATGAAGTTGGTTGCCCAAAAGATAGAGATAAAGATGGTATTCCTGATTACTTGGACGATTGTCCTGATGATCCGGGGTTGCCACAATTCAATGGATGCCCAGATAGGGATGGTGATGGTATAATGGATAAAATTGATGATTGTCCTGATCTTCCAGGTATTCCAAAATACAATGGTTGCCCAGATACCGATGGTGATGGAGTAATCGATCCAAAAGACTTATGTCCAGATACTCAGCCCGGAATCACTGTTGATGAGTATGGTTGTCCAATCGATTCAGATGGTGATGGTTTGACCGATGATGTTGACCATTGCCCAGATGAATATGGACCAATGGAATACTTAGGTTGTCCTGAGCCTCCCGAAGCTGTATGGCCAACAATGAATCAGGAAACCCCACCTGAAGTATATTTTGAAACAAATGAGTATGAGCTTGATGCTGAGGCTGAAAAAGAGCTTAATGAGATTATGAAATATATGTACGAAAATCCAAATATGAATATTCGTCTTTATGGAACTGCGGATCCTCGTGGCACGAAAGAACATAACGAAGAATTATCTGCTCGTCGAGTTGATGCCGTTAAACGATATTTGATGAGGAAAGGTATCCCCGAAAACCGTATCAATGTTAGGGCTTTGGGTGAAGTGCAAGAAATTCAGACATTAAAGGGTGAAGAAAACATGTCGTTAGATCAGAAATATAAGAAAGCGCGAAAAGTTCAGTTCGAAACATTCTTCTTTATGAGATAGAATATTTTCAGCTAGTTCTTTTGATAAAAATCATCGTTTTGCTTTACCCATAGAGCTATTATTTAATGTCAAATTTCGGTATTTAGTTATATTTGCAGCGCATTTAAAATCAACTTCCATTATGAATATTGAATTACTGATCAAACAAGATGTTTGTAAGGCCCTTAAGTCTTTGTATGATGCTGATATTGATTCTGATAGTGTTCAGATTCAGATGACTCGCAAGGAATTTGAAGGCGATTTGACGGTAGTAGTTTTCCCCTACACAAAACTATCAAAAAAAGGGCCTGATCAAACGGGTTCCGACTTAGGCGAATTTTTGATTAACAATGTCGATGAGGTCTCTAAATATAACGTTGTTAAGGGTTTTCTCAATTTAGTTATTTCAACTTCGTACTGGGTTAATGTTTTGAAATCTGTTAGTAACGACGGTAATTTCGGCATCAAAATAACAGACCAAAATTCGCCGCTGGCAATGGTCGAATATTCTTCGCCAAATACCAACAAACCACTCCATTTAGGTCATATCCGAAACAATCTGCTCGGTTTCTCAATCTCAGAAATACTAAAAGCAAATGGAAAGAAGGTTGTTAAAACTAATATAGTGAACGACCGAGGAATCCATATTTGTAAATCGATGTATGCCTGGGTTAAGGAGGGGAAAAATGAAACACCCGAAAGCACCGGATTGAAAGGAGACCATCTTGTTGGAGCCTATTACGTTAAGTTCGATAAAATTTTCAAGAAAGAAGTAGCAGTATTGATGGAGAAGGGAATGAGCAAGGAAGAAGCTGAAAACAGTGCGCCTTCGATGCTTGAAACCCGCGAAATGTTGCGAAAATGGGAAGCAAACGACCCTGAAGTCCGTAAACTTTGGGCAATGATGAATAGTTGGGTTTATGCCGGGTTTGATGTAACATACAAAACTATGGGTGTCGACTTTGATAAGATTTACTATGAATCAGAGACATATACTATTGGACGCGACGAGGTTTTGAGAGGTGTGGACGAAGGTCTTTTCGAAAAGAGAGACGATAGCTCAGTTTGGGCAAATCTCGAGGCTGAAGGTCTTGACCAGAAGATACTTCTTCGTTCTGATGGCACATCTGTTTATATGACTCAGGATATTGGAACTGCGAAACTTCGTTTTCAGGATTACCAAATAGATCAGATGGTTTATGTTGTTGGTAATGAGCAAATATATCATTTTCAAGTGCTTTCAATTCTTCTCGATAAGTTGGGATTTAAATGGGGAAAAGACCTTTACCATTTTTCTTATGGAATGGTTGAATTGCCAAATGGCAAAATGAAATCTCGTGAAGGTACTGTTGTTGATGCCGATGATTTAATGGCAGAGATGGTTAATGTAGCCCGAAAAACTTCAGAAGAGTTAGGTAAACTCGATAATTATTCGGAGACAGAAAAGGAAGAAATTTATCGGATGATAGCGCTTGGTGCTCTTAAGTACTTCATACTTAAAGTTGATCCTAAAAAAACTATGATGTTCAATCCAGAGGAATCAATTGATTTTAATGGTAATACAGGGCCATTTATTCAATATACTTATGCTCGTATTCGCAGCATATTGCGCAAAGCAAAAGATTTGGGCATCAATTGGGATATTATTGATACTGCAATAGAGCCAAGTCAGAAAGAGATAGAATTGATTAAGAAGATCAATATTTTCCCAGAAATTGTATCCGAAGCTGGAACTTCTTATAGTCCGGCTTTAATAGCTAATTATTGCTACGACCTTGCAAAAGAGTTTAATCAGTTTTATCACGACATTACAATTTTGGGCGAAACAGATGAAGCTAAAAAGAACCTACGTTTGGCTTTAACCGAAAATACTTCGAAAGTAATAAAGAATGGAATGAAACTTCTGGGAATTGAGTGCCCAGAAAGAATGTAGAATGTGTATAATAAATTGATAATTAATATATAATTGAAATAATACCATGTTTGAAAATCTGAGTGAAAAGCTTGAACGCTCTTTTAAAATATTGAAAGGGCAAGGAAAAATCACTGAAATAAATATTGCGGAATCACTTAAAGAAGTACGACGAGCACTTCTTGATGCCGACGTGAACTTTAAAATTGCCAAACAATTTACCGATAGCGTTAAGGAAAAAGCTTTGGGTCAAGATGTTTTGACCGCAGTTCAACCTGGACAGATGATGGTTAAGCTTGTTCACGATGAGCTGACCGAACTGATGGGAAGTACTTCGTCTGATATCAACATTAAAGGAAATCCGGCCGTTATCTTAATTGCGGGTTTGCAAGGTTCAGGTAAGACTACTTTCTCGGGGAAACTGTCGAAATACTTAAAAGAGAAACGAGGTAAAAACCCATTGTTGGTTGCGGGTGACGTTTATCGTCCTGCTGCTATTGAACAATTGAAGGTTATTGGCGAGCAAAATAACATTCCGGTTTATACTGAAGAAGGAAATAAAAACCCGGTTGCAATTGCAAAAGAAGCAATCAAATTTGCAAAACTGAAAGGTTACGATTTAGTAATTGTAGATACTGCTGGTCGTCTTGCTGTTGACGAAGAGATGATGAACGAAATCTCGGCCGTTAAGAAAGCAATTGACCCTCAGGAAATTCTGTTTGTTGTAGATTCAATGACTGGCCAGGATGCCGTAAATACAGCGAAAGAATTTAACGATCGTCTTGATTTTGATGGCGTTGTTCTGACTAAGTTGGATGGTGATACTCGTGGTGGTGCAGCCCTTTCAATCCGCTCTGTTGTAAACAAACCAATCAAATTTGTTGGAACGGGCGAAAAAATGGATGCTCTCGATGTATTTCACCCAAAACGTATGGCTGACCGTATTCTTGGTATGGGTGACATAGTTTCGTTGGTTGAAAAAGCTCAGGAACAATTTGATGAAGAAGAAGCTGTTCGTTTGCAAAAGAGATTAGCAAAAGATGAGTTTAACTTTAACGACTTTCTGAAGCAAATCAA
>CAZRXT010000221.1:0-4509 GCA_964604035.1 uncultured Prolixibacteraceae bacterium
TCAATTCGTTTTAAGAAACAATAGATTTCATTAAATAATTAAAACCATGAAACAACTTATAACACTATTCTTCATTTTAGGGGCAGCGTTACTATTGAATGCCCAACCAAAAATCGAGTTCAAAAATATGGAGCATGACTTTGGAAACATTAAAGAAGACAAAGGAATGGCTACAACAAACTTCGAATTTAAAAACATTGGCAACCAACCTCTTATAGTAAACAATGTAAAAGCATCGTGCGGTTGTACAACCCCCGAGTGGACAAAAGAGCCAATTGCACCGGGAAAAACCGGAAGTATTAAAGTTTCGTACAACCCACAAAACAGACCGGGACAATTCACAAAAAATGTAAGTGTTTACTCAAATGCCCAGCCAAGTGTTACATCGCTTACGATTAAAGGAAATGTTGAACCAAAAGAATTAACCCTTGAAGAGAAATACCCAAGGGAAATGGGCGGTTTAAGGTTCAAAACCAACTACATGTCGTTTGGCACAGTTTTAAACAACGAAACCAAGACCGACACTCTTGAATTCATCAACAACACAGATAAAGCAATTAAAATTGGCACTTATAGAACACCTGAGCACATTACAGTTTCGTACAAACCTGAAACTATTGAATCGGGGAAAGTTGGTAAAATGATTGTCAAATTCGATGCTTCAAAGAAAAATGCTTTCGGATATGTTTCTGATAGAGTTTACCTTAACATCAACGATCAATCGAACAACGAATTCTCTGTAGGCATTTCGGTATCGATAAATGAAGATTTCTCGAAAATGACCGAAGCCGAAAAAGCAAAAGCACCTGTCGCTGTTTTCGAAAACACCACTTTCGATTTTGGTACCATTTCCGAAGGCGATGTGATTGACCATAACTACAAATTAACCAACACCGGAAAAACTGACCTGATTATCAGAAATGTAAAAGCCAGCTGCGGATGTACAGCTGTTAAGCATGAAGATATTGTAAAACCCGGAGCCACAACCGAATTGAAGGTTCAATTCAATTCGAGAGGTAAAAAAGGTAGACAAAACAAATCGGTAACTGTAATCACTAACGATCCAAACAACTCAACTACTAATTTACGGGTAATGGGTACAGTAAATGCAAAAGCAGAATAATAACATATTTTCAAAATAAAAAAAGGGAGCGATGCTCCCTTTTTTTATTTTGCCTGCCAATAACAAACCTTCGGCGAAACAATAGCCCCTTCTTCTTTTAAGGCTTTCATTGCTTTGTCAACATCTTTACGTTCCAAACCACTTAACTCAGCAATTTCACCAGCTTTTAATGGTTTTTCGGCATTTTTCAATACTTCTAAAACTTTCTCTTTGCTCATAATAAACTCATTCTAATAGTTTACAATTTTCAATTAAAACCTATCGGAAATAACTTTCCAATCTACAATTTTCCAAAAATCTTCAACGTACTTAGGTCGTAGGTTTTGTTTATCAAGATAATACGCATGTTCCCATACATCACAGGTTAAGATTGGCTTTTTACCACTAGTCATTGGGTTAGCCGCATTCGAAGTTTGAACAATTTCCAACGCACCATCAGCATTAACAACCAACCAAGCCCAGCCCGAGCCAAACAACGTTACAGCAGCTTTGCTAAATTGGTCTTTAAAAGCGTCGAACGAACCAAAAGATTTATCAATGGCAACTTTCAGCTCTCCACGAGGCTCGGTGCAACCATCTTTTGCAAACTGGTTAAAATAGAACGTATGGTTCCAAACCTGTGCACCGTTGTTAAAAATACCACCTGTCGATTTCATCACAATTTCGTCGAGCGAGGCATTTTCAAATTCAGTACCAACAATTAAGTTGTTTAGGTTATTCACATAAGCCTGATGGTGTTTGCCATAATGGAACTCCATGGTTTGTTTGCTGATAACTGGCTCAAGAGCATCAAGCTCATAATTCAATTTTGGTAATTCAAAACTCATAATTTTATTTTTTATTGGTTATTCTCTAGGTCTTAAAGTTAAAAATCTAATGCATTCTAACAATAACGAATAATAACCATAATTGTTGAATACTCTTCAACAAAAAATCCCGAAGAAATTAATCTTCAGGATTTGTTTGTGACAATAAGTCTTTTAAAAGACTTTGTTCTAATAGAATAACCAAAAAAACAAATTAACCATGGTAAAAATCAGCAACAACATCCCAATTAATCAGTTTCCAGAAAGCCTCAACATAATCAGGCCTTCTGTTTTGATAATTAAGGTAATACGCATGTTCCCAAACATCAATAGCCAGAATAGGAACTCCTTGTATATCTGAAACTTTCATTAAAGGGTTATCTTGATTTGGAGTTGAACCAACCACAAGCTTATCGCCCGATTTTACGAGCCAAGCCCAACCCGATCCGAAGCGAGTAGCAGCAGCTTTCGAAAACTGATCTTTAAGCGCATCGATCGAGCCAAAGTTGTGATCTATAATCTTTTTCAATTCGCCTTCGGGCGAGGGACTTCCACCCGGAGTCAACAATTTCCAATAGAGGTTGTGATTATAAAACCCTCCCCCATTGTTACGAACAGCTGCAGCCAAACTATCTTCTTTGAGAATCTCATCAATCGATTTTACTGCCAACGGTGAACCTTCCAATGCAAGGTTCAGGTTGTTGGTATATGCTGCATGGTGCTTTGTATGATGTATCTCCATTGTACGTGCATCTATCAGTGGCTCAAGAGCTCCGTACGAATAATCTAATTTAGGTAATTCAAAACTCATATCGTAATTTTTTAATTGTTCTATATTAAGACTTTTTTGTCTCTTTTTGAAATATAGACAATTTACATTGAGTTTTGTTCAAATGAAAAAGTTGAAATGAAAACTCTAAAGACTCAATAATTGAAACTACTTCCGCCTAAAAACTCTCTAATCAATGATGTTGGAGGAATTTCAGAATCGTCGATTTCTTTAAAATATCCAAGGAATTTAAGCAACCGAAGCGACTCCGAAAACTCGGGTTGGTTTTCAGGAACCGATTTTAGTAGCGGCTCGGCATACTTTTTTAAAACCCCTAACTCGTAAAGCAACGCGGTGTTAAACATCAAATCGGCATTTTCCTGATGCGGGAAAATATTCGTTTCCTCGCCCCTCCTCACACTTGGCCAACGCTTAAATGTTTCGAGGGCAGAATATCCACGGTATTTTGAATCGCGTATCATACGTCGAATCAAACGGTTATCGGTGGTCGAAATCGGATTATGATCGTCGATAGAAATAGAAGTAAGAGCAGAAATAAAGATTTTAAATGTAAGAGAAGGATCGATCATTGGCAAAAGGTTTGGATTCAAAGCATGGATGCCTTCAATAATAAGCACCTGATTATCTAGGAGCTGAATAACCTCGCCATCGAAAGAACGATTCCCTGTTGAAAAACTGAATTTAGGAATTTCGACAGCTTTGCCTGTAACGAGTTGGCTTAACTGCTCGTTGAAAAATGGAATATCGATAGCCTCAAGAGCTTCAAAATCGTAATTTCCTTCAGAATCGAGCGGAGTATGTTGCCTATCGACAAAATAATTATCTAGCGAAATCATTCGGGCTGTAATGCCACAAACAGCAAGTTGAACAGCTAATCGCTTAGTAAAGGTAGTTTTACCCGATGAAGAAGGCCCTGCAATTAAAACAATCTTCACTTTAGGTTCGCGTTCCGAAATGGTAGTGGCAATATTTGCAACCTTCTTTTCGTGAAGGGCTTCAGCAATCTTTATTACATCGCCGGCTTTTCCTTGTTTAACAAGCAAGTTCAATTTACCAATGTCGTCTACACCAACAATTTCTGCCCAATCTTTATATTCTCTGAAGATCGAAAAAAGTTTGTCCTGCCGCACAAAGTCACGTAACTCAGTATAGCTCTGCTGACTGGGAACACGAAGCAGCATTCCTCCATTAAATTGCTCGAGATCGAATTTAGTAAGGTACGAAGTTGAAGGAAGAAGATGACCGTGGAAATAGTTTGGATGCCCATTCAGATAATAAACATAAGCATACAAAAACCCCATTTCAGAATAGAGGCGCACTTTATCGTCGAGGCCATTCTGACGGTATTCATCCATAATTTTATCTAACTGTTTGCCTTGACGGTCAAAAGGAAGATCACTTTCAACCAACTCGTCCATGCGCTTCTTAATTGCATCAACATGTTCAGTCGAAAAATGAGTATCCAACTCTTCAAGTTCACAATAAAACCCGCGCGAAATAGCATGGTCTATTTTTAACCTGGCATTTGGAAAAGTCTCTTTTACTGCAACATACATCAAGAAAAAAAGTGATCTGATATACATCCTTAACCCATCGGGATGAGAATAACTGATAAAACGAATATTTTTGGGTTTTACAACGCCAAAGGAAAGTTCGCGAACCTTGTTGTTTACCAACGCGCCACAAACGGGAAATTCGCTGCTAATATTCATATCATCAGCAACTTCCTGCAGGGTTACCCCAAGTGGGTATTTCTTATATTGATTATTGTTTTCACAAAATATTTCTAT
>CAZRXT010000222.1:0-4502 GCA_964604035.1 uncultured Prolixibacteraceae bacterium
GCATTCTCAAAACTTGGTCAGAAAAGATGAAACCACTTTCGAACAATAAGATAACGCTCAGGGCTTTAGAACCCGATGATGTAGACCAACTATACAACTGGGAAAACGATTCGTCCGTTTGGAAAGTTAGCAATACCAAAACTCCGGTATCGAAATTTATACTGGCCAGCTACATCAAAACGGCCGATCGTGATATTTGGGAAAGCAAAGAACTGCGCCTTATTATTGAAACTACCGACGGGAAAGCTATTGGAACTGTTGAACTTTTCGATTTCGACCCTTACCATCAGCGGGCAGGTTTAGGCGTTATGGTTTTTAGCGATAATGACCGCCAGAAAGGTTACGCCTCGGAGGCCATTGAGCTTATCTCAGATTATGCACTGAATGAAATTGGAATTTATCAGCTCTATGCCAATGTTGCCGAATCGAACCTTGCCAGTGTTGGACTTTTCACTAAACTGGGGTTCGAAATTACCGGGACTAAAAAGAACTGGATAAAAATTCCCGATGGGTGGGAAAATGAATATCTCTTTCAAAAAATTCTTGTCTGAACTTTTTCACCTACTATAAATACAACTAAAAAGAGGCCATTCCTTCTACAGAACAGCCTTTTAAATGTATTTAGAATCCTTATAAGGATACCCTTCAATTATGATATTTTCACCGGATTGTCGACTTTAGTATCCAAAAGAGCAAGATCCAATACTTGAGAAATAGTATCTACATAGTGGAATGTCAACCCTTTAAGGTAAATATCCTTAATGTCGTCAATATCCTTTCTGTTATCTTCCGAAATAATAATCTCTTTGATTCCGGCACGCTTAGCTGCAAGTATTTTCTCTTTGATTCCACCAACTGGAAGCACTTTACCACGAAGAGTAATTTCGCCGGTCATGGCAAGATCACGCTTAACTTTTCGCTGAGTAAACGAGGAAGCCAGTGAAGTTACCATTGTTACCCCTGCCGAAGGCCCATCTTTCGGAATTGCACCTTCGGGAACATGGACATGAACATTCCAGTTCGAAAATACCTCGGTATCCAATCCCAGATAATCGGCATGAGCTTTCAGAAATTCGAGTGCCAGCATTGCCGACTCTTTCATTACATCGCCAAGGTTTCCGGTGAGTGTCAGCTGTCCTTTCCCTTTGCTGAGGCTCGATTCCACATAAAGAATTTCGCCGCCAACAGCAGTCCAGGCCAAGCCAGTTACCACTCCGGCAAAGTCGTTGCCTTGATATTTTTCACGGCTAAAACGAGGTGTTCCCAGATATTCCTCAACAGCTTTAACTGTAACAACTTTTTCGAACGACTCTTCAAAAGCTTTTTTCTTGGCAATTCGTCGAACCAACTTTGCCAATTGCTTATCAAGCTCACGAACGCCCGACTCGCGGGTATATTTTTCAACAATGAACTCAAGAGCATCGTCTCCAACTTCAATTTCCTTCTCTCCCAGCCCATGATTTTCTAACTGCCTTGGAAAAAGGTGGCGTTTGGCAATCTCTATCTTTTCTTCAACAAGGTATCCGCTAACTTCTATAAGCTCCATACGGTCGCGCAAAGGCTGACTAATTGTATTGAGCGTATTGGCAGTGGCTATAAACATCACCTTCGAAAGGTCATACTCAACTTCGAGGTAGTTGTCGTGGAATTCGTAATTCTGTTCAGGATCAAGCACCTCAAGTAAAGCAGAGGCCGGGTCGCCATGGAAATCGTTCGAAACCTTATCAATTTCATCGAGAATGAAAACCGGGTTCGAAGACTTTGCTTTCTTAATATTCTGAATAATACGGCCTGGCATTGCGCCTATGTAAGTTTTCCTGTGCCCTCTGATTTCAGATTCATCGTGCAAACCGCCAAGACTCATGCGTATATAACTACGACCCAGAGCTTTTGCCACCGATTTACCCAACGAGGTTTTTCCAACTCCGGGAGGACCGTATAGACAGATAATTGGCGATTTCATATCGTTTTTCAATTTCAGAACAGCCAAGTGTTCAAGAATCCTATCCTTCACCAAATCAAGCCCATAGTGATCTTCTTCAAGAACCCGTTCGGCATTTTTCATATCGAAATTATCTTCGGAATATTCATTCCAAGGAAGATCGAGAAGAGTTTGGACATAAGATAGTTGAATTGAATATTCGCCAGCAGCAGGATTCATTCGGGCTAACTTATCGGCCTCTTTTGTAAATAGATCGGCAACCTCTTGACTCCACTTTTTATCTTTAGCTTTCTCTTTAAGCTCACCAACCTCTTTTTCAATCGGACTTCCGCCCAATTCATCCTGAATGGTTTTCATCTGTTGATGAAGCAGGTACTCTCTCTGTTGCTGATCGATATCTGTTTTTACTTTAGTCTGAATATCTTTCTTAAGTTCAAGCAGCTGAAGTTCCCGAACCAGATAAGAAATTGCCTGAATACCACGTTCACGAAGTTGATCTAACTGCAAAAGGCTTTGTTTTTCGTCAACTTTAATATCAGCATTAGAGCAAATAAAGTTGATAAGGAAAACTGGGTTTTCAATATTCCGAACAGCAAAAGTAGCTTCGGGCGAAATGTTAGTTGAATTCTTGGCTATCTTAATCGCAATATCTTTCAGCGATTCGACAACAGCCTCAAATTCAGGCGAATTATCAACAGGGTGAGCATCAGCTAACGAATGCACATTTGCCAAATGATAAGGATCGTCACTCGTAATTTCGTCAATTTTAAACCGTTGAATACCCTGAATAATAACCGTTGTGCTGCCATCGGGCATTTCAAGTATCTTGAGTATTTTTGAAATCGTACCAACCTCATACAAATCTTCTTTGAGAGGTTCATCAACATCGGGGTTAATTTGAGCCATCGCGCCCAAAACACCATCTTTTTTGTAGACTTCGCGAACAAGCTTAAGCGATTTATTCCGCCCAACCGAAATCGGAAGTATTACGCCGGGGAAAAGAACGGTATTCCTAAGAGGCAATATTGGCAGAGATGATGGCATGTCATTCACGACTAACTCGTCCGAACCACCATCAGCAAGAATTGGCATAAAGTCTGAATCGTCGTCGCCTAATCCTGTGAAAATAAAACCTTTGTTACTTCTAATATTTCTTTCTGACATATTCTTTTCCTATAATTTTTTATAATGACAAACTGTCTTGAATGATTAAACAATTTATTGGACTAAGGGTTTGACAATAGCCATGCCAAAATCAAAAAAAGATTTGATTTTAGAACAGGTCAACAAGTGATGGATGATAAAACTACTTGCGGATCAAGTTAATATATGAGTAGTTAAAATTGTTTTTCTCATCGAATAGGTCTTCCCTGAAAGTTTCTTCCCACTCGCAATATTGTATTTCAGGAAAATAAACATCTGCATCGAAAGATTGATGTACCAACGTGAGATAAAGCTTGCCCGCCAGAGGATAAAACTGACGGTAAATCATTCCTCCACCAATAATAAAAGCTTCTTCTTCGTTTTGAACCAATTCAACAGCTCCTTCAATAGAACTGGTCATTTCGCAACCTTCAAAATTATCGCCTGGAATATCTGAAATAACAATATTCCTACGGTTTTTCAGCGGTCGGCTACTAGGCAACGATAAAAGAGTGTTACGCCCCATGATTACAGGTTTCCCTGTGGTTATTTCTTTGAAACGCTTCAGGTCGTTGGGCAAGTGGAACAACAAATCGTTGTTTTTTCCGATTGCAAAATTCTCGGCAATAGCTACAATTATGGAGATGTTATTGTGAATCATAAGGTACTAGTTAAACAGCCACCTCTCCTTTAATGTGCGGATGGGCCTGATAATTTATTAGTTGAAAATCGTCGTATTTAAAATCGAATATGCTCTTTACATCAGGATTAATTTTCATTTGAGGAAGCGGGTACGGTTCTCGAGATAACTGTAACTTCACCTGATCGATATGGTTAGAATAAACGTGCAAGTCGCCAAAGGTGTGCACAAAATCGCCAGGTTCAAGACCAGTTACCTGCGCCATCATCATTGTGAGCAATGCATACGAAGCAATGTTGAACGGAACACCCAAAAACGAATCGGCGCTGCGTTGGTACAATTGGCACGAGAGCTTTCCATCGGCCACATAGAATTGGAAAAAAGCGTGACAGGGCGGCAGGTTCATATTGGGCAAATCAGCAACATTCCAGGCACTTACAATAATGCGACGCGAGTCAGGATTGTTCTTAATGGTATTCACGGCCTCGGTGATCTGGTCGACCGAGCCACCGTTATAATCGGGCCAAGAGCGCCACTGGTAGCCATAAATATGTCCGAGGTCGCCGTTTTGGTCTGCCCATTCGTTCCATATTTTGACTCCGTTATCGACTAAATATTTTGTATTTGTATCGCCATTAAGAAACCAAAGTAACTCGTGGATGATTGATTTTAAATGAAGCTTTTTAGTTGTAACTAAAGGAAAACCATCTTGCAAATTGAACCGCATTTGGTAACCAAAGGTCGAAATAGTGCCTGTCCCTGTGCGATCTTCCTTCT
>CAZRXT010000223.1:0-4496 GCA_964604035.1 uncultured Prolixibacteraceae bacterium
ATTATCGGGTGACACACACATGATTAGCCAAATTGAATTTGTTGACCAGAATCCTATTGGTAAATCAACACGTTCAAATCCGGTAACTTACCTTAAAGCATACGACGAAATAAGGGCACTTTTTGCCGAGCAACAAGGCGCAAAAATCCTTGGATTAAAGCCATCGCATTTCTCATTCAATGTTGATGGAGGCCGTTGCGACGAGTGTCAGGGCGAGGGTGTGATTAAGGTTGAAATGCAATTTATGGCCGACATCTTCCTTGTGTGCGAAAGTTGCGGAGGAAAACGTTTCAAAGAAGACATTCTTGATGTTCACTACAACAACAAGAACATATTCGAAATTCTGGAAATGACCGTTGATGAAGCTATCGATTTCTTCAAAAAGGGTTCAACAAGCACAGAAAAGAAAATTGCAAAGCGACTTCAACCTCTTCAGGATGTTGGACTTGGATATGTTCACCTTGGACAATCGTCGAGTACGCTTTCTGGTGGAGAAAGTCAGAGGGTGAAACTTGCTTCATTTTTGGCAAAGGAAAAAGATGAACCAACATTCTTTATCTTCGATGAACCAACTACCGGACTTCATTTTCACGACATAAAAACGTTGTTAAAATCGTTTGAGGCATTGCTCAATAGAAACCATACGATATTAATAGTAGAACACAATTTGGAGGTTATCAAAACTGCCGATTGGGTAGTTGACCTAGGGCCCGAAGGTGGCGGATCGGGTGGAAATATTGTTGCGGTTGGAACCCCCGAGGAGGTTGCTACCTGCGAAAAATCATTTACAGGCTATTATCTGAAAGAGAAACTAAACAGCTAACATCATCATTATAAAGACAAAACACATGCAAATGGACAAAAACAACAACGACTCAATTATTGGCGATCTTTTTTCAATCGATCAATCTATTGTTCTCAATACTCTGAATGAAATCAGTTTCACCGGAAAAACTCAATATCTACCCGCGTTAATTGAGGTTCTTCATTTATCAGAAAATCAAGAAGTAAAGCAATTGATTATTAAGATTCTTTCAGAGTTAAAGATGACAGACGCCGCTGCAATCTTGGTTGACGCAATAAATGACCCAAAATTCAAAGATGAACAAGAGGTTCTGGTTCGCATTTGCTGGGAAAACGGACTAAACTTTTCACCATATCTTTCAACATTTGTTGACCTAGCAATACATGGCGACTATATGACCTCATTCGAAGCCGTTACTGTAATCGAAAATAGCGAAGGTGAAATTTCGGAAGGAGAAGCTCAAGCTTTGATCGTAACAATTGAAAAATGGATGGATAAAATCTCTTCCGAAAGAAAGATACTTTTATCGAACGTTGTGAGTTTTTTACCAAGCCTCATAAAATCGGTTTAAGCCTGCGCAAAAAGTAGGAATCTTACAGGTTTGATTAAGAATATCTGAAACAGACTAAGGTGAGAATACAATAAAAAAGGCTGTTCATTTTATTATGGACAGCCTCATATTTATTTGCTTAGTAAGTTTATCTCGAGCAGCAACATTTCGCGGTACGACTTTCCAATAGGTAACGATTGATAACCATCCTTTGTTTTCACCTCAATGGTCGTCATTTTTATCATCTCAATACAGCTCCTGTTCACTATAAATGAACGGTGAATCCTAAAAAATTTACTAGTAGGAAGTTGATCCATAACCGATTTCATGGTAAAATGAATTGTGAATTTGTCATTGAAAGTGTTAACAATAATGTAATTTTCCAATGCTTCAATCCACACAATATCATCGTAACAAAGCCTGATTAAAGTTGAATTGTTCCTAATAAAGAAATCATTCTTCGAATTAGATGCCGGAAGCATCTCTTCTTTCATTTTCGACAAAGCTTTCTCTGTAGCTTTAAGAAACCTAAAATAAGTTACCGGTTTTAAAAGATAGTCGGTAACATCGTATTCAATAGCATCTAAGGCATACTTTTCTTTCGAAGAAACCACAATGATCTGCACTGGATGATCGCCCAGAGACTGCATGAATTCAACCCCATTCATATCGGGCATTTCAATATCAAGAAAAATAAGGTCAACTTTATTCTCTCCTTTACGGATGAAGTTCATGGCTTCAATAGCACCAGGAAAAGAATAATACTGATCTATGTAGTCAGTCCGCTCTACGAATTTTTCTAGCAGAGTTCTTGATAATTTGTCGTCGTCTATTATTATGCAATTCATACAAAAGCAATCTCAGTTCGACCAAATATAGATATTTTTAAGTTTTAATGAAAACAAAATCTAAAGTCGCATTGTATTTGTTTCTAAAAATTGCTTTACAATTAAGTCTCCTCCTTTTACATTATTCGTCATCCATTTGATCAGCAATAGCTTCTGTTCTCGATCAGAAAGCCTCCAGTCAATATTTGACGCGCGTATTTTGGTCGTTAAATAATGTATAATTACTGCTACCGAGACTGAAATATTTAAGCTTTCGGTAAATCCTTGCATCGGTATTTTAAGAAATTCATCAGCATTTGCCTTTACAACATCCGAAATGCCCCTGCGTTCTGTTCCAAAAAAAAATGCAGCTTTTCCATCATTTAAGTTGAAATTTTCCAAATCAATATCATTGGCGTGGGGTGTGGTCGCAACAATCCGGTATCCGTTCGACTTTAATTGTTCAATTGCCTTAAGGGTATTGTTCTTTTCTTCGTTGTAAAAATGCAAGTCGAGCCAGTTTGTCGAGCCCCTTACAACATCAACATTAACCATAAATTTATTGCGGTTTTCAACAATGTGAACATCTTGAATTCCAAAACACTCACAAGTCCGAAGCACTGCACTTGCATTTTGGGTTTGAAAAATATCTTCAAGAACGACGGTTAAATAGTTGGTTCTGTTCGAAATCACATCCTTAAACAGTGAATACCTCTCTTCGGTAAGAAATTCTGATAAATAATCGATTAAATGCTGCTCCATTAATGTAAGTTTAACTATATATGCGACTTCAATTACAATTTATATTTAATCACTTAGCCCCGATTATTGGCATTGAAACGAGGTTTTATGCCAAAAGAAATATTGAGCTCTAAAATAAGCGTCAAAAATAACTCTCAATAAAAAAATCTCAGCTTACAAATAGACAAAAAATGAAAAAGGCCACCTCACCAAATGAGACAGCCTCTAATTTTTTTTTAAGCGCTTTCTTAAATACTGTCAGCTAATTCGCTTCCTGGTTTAAATTTAATGATAGATTTTGCAGGAATATTAATTTCTGCACCTGTTTGAGGGTTACGTCCTGTTCTTGCGCTTCTTTTTGTAATAGAAAAAGAACCAAATCCAATTAAAGCTATACGATCGCCACTTTTCAAGGCTTCGCCAGTTGCTTCAATGAATGCATCAAGAGCTTTTTTTGCATCAGCTTTTGTTAGATCTGCTTTCGCAGCCATAACATCAATTAATTGTGATTTATTCATAAGTCGAGATTTAAGGGTAATAAACTACATTAACTCTCACAAAATTATTGATTTTAGCGAGTTTCGCAAATTTTAACAAATAAAAGATTTACGAAACTTTCAGTAAAATAGGGTGTTCTGGACATATTGAAACATAAAACATTATTTGTCTGGAAAAAACAAAAACTTTAATCGTTGATTTTCAATAATTAATAGAATATTGCTACATAATAATTCAGTAATACAAATACGCCTTTTGGCAAATTAAAAAAACAACTGTTCTTTAACACGTCTCGAAATTGCCCTTGAAAAACAAGGCATTAAAAAAAGGTTTTTAAAATCAGAGAAAAAAATTTGGGGGAATAAAAAAAACATCTATTTTTGCATCGCTTTTCTGAAGAACAAACGCCACAAGTTTGCTTTAAGAAACTGAAAGTTTGAAATATTTTGGAGAGATGGCAGAGTGGTCGATTGCGGCGGTCTTGAAAACCGTTGAACTGTGAGGTTCCGGGGGTTCGAATCCCTCTCTCTCCGCCAAAAAAAAACCCGTTAATGACGGGTTTTTTTGTTTCTATACACTTCAAAACGAAAACGGAATCTGATCCGATTTAAACACCAATGAACCATACGCCGAGTTTTATTTGTTTTGCAGAGGAGAACGCGTACACAATTCCTCCATTACAGAAACAGAGTACGCGTTCTTTCGATATATTCGGATGGACAGAGAGACCTCTATCATCAGCATTTTCCGATTCCGTACTTTGGAGCGTCTGATTCCGTACTTTGGAGCGCGTAAATACGGTATTACAAAAAGGAACATTTAGCCGCCTTAAAGTTTTAATTCGTAACTAAAAAGTATATGGTGCTAACTTATCAACATTGATTGCACGGTGCAGGTTGCAAAATCTAATGGCGTTGAAGGCCGTAGCAGCAGATAGCGAATGCTGCCTTAGCTGGGGTCGCACGAGGGAGGAGTGGATTTTAATTGCCACGACTTTTAAGTCGTGGGTTGGGTTGATCGTTAATGACAAAAGGCTTTAGCCAAAACAATTATACAATTTGGCTAAAGCCTTTTG
>CAZRXT010000224.1:0-4475 GCA_964604035.1 uncultured Prolixibacteraceae bacterium
ATCAACAGTTAAATCTTTTAGAGAATCTTTTAAAAATGCCGAAGGAATAACAAAAATTAGAATATCTGAATTCTCGGCTATCTCGTTGATGTCGTTGTAGAAGTTGATTTTTTCAACATCGAAAATTACATCGCACAAATAATTTGGATTGTGTCCGTTAGTTTTGAAATACTGAATGTTGTCAGAATTTCGGACAAACCAATTTATTGAACCAATGTTGTTTAAAAGTATTTTCGCTAATGCCGTAGCCCAACTCCCACTACCAATTATAGCTATTCTTTGGTTTGTAAACATGTATAATCTCTTATAGTCTTCCCTGAAAAATGAATAGCAAAAATACAAAACATTTAGCTTTTTCAGTCACTTATAGGTTAAGTATTCGTCCTTGTATATGTTAATGGTTTTTAAATTTTAAGCTGAATGTGCTAGTAATCCTACTAGTATTTAAGTTTCTATTTTTCAGGTATCCATTTTTTTTGTAGTTTCACTTTCTCAAAAAAATCTATGCAATCTAAAGTACTCGTCATAATACCAGCGTTTAACGAAGAGGCAACCATCGTTAAAGTTATTGATGGCTTGTCGAAAGAATGTCCCGACTACGATTTACTTGTTATAAACGATGCTTCTTTTGATCTGACTTCCGAATTTGCAAAATCAACAGGAAAGGCAATGGTTATTGATCTTCCGGTGAATTTGGGAATTGGAGGGGCTGTTCAAACCGGGTTGAAATATGCGGGCAGGAATGACTATGATTGCGCTGTGCAGTTTGATGCCGATGGACAGCATAAGGCCGAAGATCTTCCAATGCTAGCAAATTTAGTGTTGACTAACGAGTGTGATATTGCTATTGGTTCCCGTTTTGTTGGAGATCATTCTGTTGAAAAATCCGATTGGTTAAGGCGTTTGGGAATTATGATTTTCGAGGTCTTTAGTTTAATCCTGATTAGAAAAAGAATACGCGATCATACTTCAGGTTTTAGGGCATTCAATAAATCTACAATCAACTTTATTATGCATAGGTATCCGGTCGATTATCCTGAACCTGAGATTATTGTGTTGCTTGCAAGAAACAAATTTCAGATAAAAGAGGTTTTCACCCAAATGTATTCAAGGCAGGGTGGAGTTTCTTCTATTCCTTACTATAGGGGGCCTTATTATATGTTTAAAGTGATGATATCAATGGTTATGGCAAGTATAAGACCTAAAGAATTCGAAACAAATTGATATGGATAAAATTCAAATTATTTCGATTGTTGCCAGTTTGTCGATTTTCTTTATCGTTGTAAATCTGGTTCGTAGGCGAAGGCTCAAAACTGAATATTCGTTGATATGGCTAATGGTATCGGTTACTTTTATTGTGTTTTCGTTTTGGCGCGATGGAATTGACTGGTTGGCAAAACTTTTTGGTATTGCTTATGCTCCCTCTGTATTATTTATAATTTTATTGGTAGGTATAATCTTGCTATTAATCGAATTCTCAATCATTATTTCAAAACAGTCGGAACGGATTAAGGTTTTAGTTCAGGAAATTGGTTTATTGAGGTTGGAAATACAAACAAAATTTGAAAAAATTGAGAACAATGAAACCCTCTCACAGAACAACTCTTCAGAAGAAAATTCAGCAAAATAAATTTGTAAAGCCCTCTCCTCCAGTTAAAAAGAGCAGGAATCTTTTGACCGAGAACTGGTTTGTAGTGCTTTTATTTGTGGCTGCTACTTTATTGGCCTTTTCGAATAGCTTTACGGTTCCAATGCAGTTCGACGATTGGTACCAATTGCTGACCCGCGAAGTAACACATTCATTTAAAGCATTTCGAAGCTTATCGATGTGGCTCAATGTGAACGAACGTCCAATTTCAATGTTCTCATTTGCTGTAAATTATGCACTTCATGGCGAAGAAGTTTTTGGTTACCACCTTTTTAGCCTGATTATCCATTTGTGTTCAGGAATCTTTTTGTTCTTCTGGCTTAAGTTGATTTTCGATCAGCAAAACAGCGAGAAGAAATTTAATTGGTTGCCAATTGTTATTACACTTTTCTTTCTTGTTCATCCGGTGCAGACACAGTCAGTAACTTATATCATTCAGCGAATGAGTTCTCTTGCTGGTATGTTCTTTCTATTGTCGTTATACCTTTACACTCATGGTCGTATCGTATTTCTGAAAGAAGGAAAACTTAAGCTGTCGGCTATTTACCTTGCCGGTGCTGTTCTTGCTGGCGTTTTGGGTACATTATCAAAGCAGAATGCTGTTGTTTTCCCTCTGGCAATGTTGCTGGTCGAGCTGTTTTTTATCCGTACAAGCGATGATAAGATATGTAAGAAGTATCTGATAGTTAGTGCTTCTGTTATTGTGTTGGGCGCTGTGGTTGTATTAGCTAAAGTCGGAATCCCTTCGGAAACAAAAGATGTTACCCCTTTGCAGTATTTTGCAACACAGATGTTTGTTATTCCCCGCTATTTTCAAATGATGCTTTTACCTGTGGGCTTGAGCATTGACCACGGCGTAAAAATGGCCGATGGTTTTATGAATTTTAAGTCAATTGCAGGTTTTGCCTTTTTGCTTGCTGTTGTTGGTTATGCTGTTTATATGCTGAAAAAACTTCCAATGTTCTCATTTGGTGTGTTTCTGATCTTCATAACCTTAATTGTCGAATCGTCTTTCATGCCTATCAGAGACCCGATGTTCGACCAGCGTATGTATTTGCCTTTGGTGGGTTTTGCCATTGCAATTTGGAGCTTGGTTAATTACTACATCTTTTCGAAAAAGAGCGAATGGATTAAACCTGTTTCTGTTTCGGTACTGATTTTACTTTCAGTAATGACTTTTGCCCGCAATACTGTTTGGAACGATAAAGTTGCCATTTGGAAAGATGTGACAGAAAAATATCCTAACTACATTCGTGGCTGGGCAAGCATGGGCAAAATGATGAAAGAAGATGGTGATCCTCACATGCTCGAAATTATCGATTGTTTTGAAAAAGCCCGTGAAATTGATCCACACAACGAAGAAAACCTCATCAACCTTGGTTTTTATTATATGAAAAATAACACCCCTGAAAAGGCAGCTCAGTGTTATTTAGAATTGTATAAGTCGAAAGATCAAAATATACAAAAGCAGGCAGTGAGGTTTCTGATGGCTCATTATCTGTTGAGTAACGATAAAGTTAATGGACTGAAATTTGCCGAAGAGTTGCTTGCTGATATACCAAATGACGAAGAAACCCACAAGAATTTGTGCGAGTTTTATATCAGGCAGAATGATTTTCAGCAACTTTTGGTTCAAGCCCAGCGATGGGTGAACTCTTCGCCTAAAAATGCCGATGCATTGTTTTATGCCGGCAAAGCTTATTTCGATTTGAAACTTAGGCCAGAATCAAAAGAATATTTCAAACGGGCATTGAAAATCGATCCTAATCATGTGCAGTCAATGATGCTTTATGCTAATACCTGCGTCAATACGTTTGAATACGACGAAGCGATAAAATACCTCGAACGGGTTTATGCCATTACAAACGATGCGAATATTCCAGGTCACATTGCAATGATTAATCAGCTTAAAAGTCAGAAGGTTGGGTTATAGTTTTGAGTAAAGTTCGAGATGTCTTTTTACGAACTCTTCGATGGTAAAATTTTTTGCAGGAATTTCTTCGTACTTATTCTGAAGTGCATCTTTCATTGCATCAACCAACGATTGTGAATTGAACTCTTTCATGGTGATGACTTTGCCCGAAACGACCTCTGGTAATGAACCTTTTCCCGATGAAATTATTGGGATCTTCATAGCCGATGCTTCGGCTGCTGTGAAGCCAAATCCTTCGGAATACGACGGGATAACAATACAACTCGACGATGCTAACTCTTCAATTAGTTGTTGATGTGGTAAGTTTGAATAAATGGTTGAAACACTGTTTATTTCGCTGTTTCTGATTTTGTGGGTAATTGCTTTAAATATGCTTTCCGATTGTGGCGAGATAATAAACTTAAATTGTACCGTCGGATGTGTTTTTTGCAGTTCATTAGCAGCATCAATTAGCAGGTCGAGCCCTTTTGAAACGCCTCCGCGACCGAAAAAAGTGAAGGTAAAAGGTTCTGTAATCCCTTTCCATTGAGGCTGGTTGTATTCTATACCGTTGTAAATTGTTTTTACCTTCTGTTCTTGAATTCCTTGTTTAATGATTTCTCTTCTTGTGCTTTCCGAAACAGCAATGTATTGGTCGAACTTCAACCGTAAAAGTATTTTTTCGAACAGCATAAACAGAACCCGTGTATTTTTTGAAAGGTATGGCAGGTTGAGCCAAAGCTTTCCCCATACTTCGTGCACGGTGATAGCGATCTTTTTTGCCGTAAGCACCGATGCAATCCAAGCCCCAATTGCCGAACTGTAGGTCGATGTGTGGATAAGATCGGTTTTGCGGGCTTCTCTAATAATTGTAGGTAAAGCAATTAGCGAGAAGAATGTCCTTGAAAATGAAGC
>CAZRXT010000225.1:0-4472 GCA_964604035.1 uncultured Prolixibacteraceae bacterium
TTGGATCTGGAACTTCGCATTTCAGTTCAACAACTTTTTTGCATGTTTCGCCATTTGAGAAGTTGATTGTATAGGTTACTGTTACAACTCCCGATTGAAGTGCGTCGAAACAAGTTGTAAGATCAAGTGGACAACTATTGGCGGCAAATGTGTAATTGCTCTGTCCAACATACCCCGAAGGAATAGTGCCACAGCTCCAATTTGCAGAACTGATTGTACCATTAACAACCGATACATCAATAGATTTCACATCACAATCGGTTTGTAACCTCAAGCAACAGCTTGCGCCAGTTGCGTCCGAAACCTTTTCTATTTTAACACTATCGCAACAAGGATTTGCACTTTCAACAGTTAAGCAAATTGGAGGTGCTGCAATTGGTGTTAATGTTACCGATTGAGGATTGCCATTCAAAAGGAAATTCGCTGTAGCCAAAGCTGCAAAATCGTTGCAGACAGTCTTCTGAGGTACAGCATTCGCCGGAATCGCAATATCAAAATCTTCCTTCAATGTAATATTTGAACCTAAGATGAATGTTCCAAAGTTAAATTGTACATTATTTGTTGACGGAATGCTTGCAACACCTGTATTACAAAAAGCATTTACGCCAAATGCGGGAAGACAGATATTTAATCCCGTAGCAAAATTAATAGTTGGAGTTGGCGGAGATGCAATTGGCAATAATGAACTTGAGGTATTACCACTATATGAGATATCAAACTGACTATTACGAGTGGCATTTCTATTTAGAATCAACCAATCATTTAATCCGTCATTTCGCCCCAATAAATCAACCAATTGAATTGAAGAAACAGGAACGTTTGAAGTATTCTTATAATTCAGCCTGAATTTTGCAGAAGACCCAGGGTTAACATTCCCCGAGGAAGCAAAAGTTAAACCATTATCGACACTAACCTGTTTATGAACTTCTTGTCCGAATGATGCGACAACCAAAACATTTACAGTATTCGAATTTACGGGGTTCGTTAAGTTTCCTCCAGAAATTGTGTAATTATTTGGAGTAACACCAGGTAATGCCGAACTATCAACCTGAACATCGAATTCAATGTAATAATAAGGAAGCCCCCATGTACCATAATATCCACAGTAGCCAACGTAGAACAACTGGCAATCGGAGTCAATAGATGGCAAGTTCCAGCTAAGGTTGTTGCCACTATGATTTGATGCAACACCATTCCAAGCAGTTGCTCCCGACGGAATTCCAGTTCCATTTGAACACGCTGTATTATATGAATTTGAAACATAGTACGATTCGTTTCCTACATAGCTAAAATTACTGTGGAGTACATCTTGAATTGATGCTCCGGTAAGATTTGCACTTCCAATATTTTGAACTCTTAACCTGAACCTAATAATATCACCTGGTTCATAATCGGTCTGAGGCGAACAAATATCTTTTAGAAGACAAGGATCGGGATGGCCAGCCTCAACGGTAAACGAAGCGCAGGTTTGAGGCAACTGAAGATTGTTTGACAACCCATTAAAAGTTGCACAATTTGAAACAACAGTTCCCGTTGGGTTGGGGTCAACCGTAAAATAGACATAAAGATATAAGCATTGGCCAACAGGCAAAGAGCCTGTCATCTGCACCTGAAGATTGTTAACGGGATATCCAATTGTGCCTGAATCAAAATACCCATTAAGATTCGTGGCCAACACATTAGCTCCACTATTAGCATTAACATCAACCGTAGTAGTGGCATTTGCACCCCACAATTGAACTTTATTAACGGTTACCCCCGATGGAATTGCATCGTTGATATTGAAAGCCGTTAGGGGCACATTCCCATTGTTACAAAATACAATTGTATAATAACCCTGACACCCCGGAACGCGGTTTGAAAGCGAAATATACTTTTGGAAATATGCATTCGGGTTTGGAGTAACAGTAGCAACTTCAATGCAGGTCTGATTACTCAGATGATTTACAGGTTGATTACACGAAGTTCCGGTTAATGTTGCCTGATTGTAGACAAAACTTCCATTTGGAAAACTCGCTGCTGGATAATTTACGGTAATGTCACAATAATAATATGCCCACGGATTTGCCGCGTCAAGATTTCCTGAGTTGACATTCCATGCGTAGGTATTTGGCGAGATCAAAGTTGCGCCACAAGTACTGCTAACCAGAACCGCACCAGCAGGTAATACATCGGTAACCTGAGCACTCGAAACATTTTGCTGCCCAATTACATTTCCCCAGTATCCATTGGCTTTCATCACCGATAAACGATAGGTTACAGTTGTACCTTCGTTCATAAGATAACCACAATTACCTCCATTAGGATTTACAACAGGACCGGTAAGAATTGTTTTTGAAACAACCCATGGTTCAACAGCTGTTGCCGTAGTCGAAACATAAGGAGTATACTCCCACTTCCCATTAATCATGATACCTGCCCTATTCCGAGCTGGTGCACCATTACAAGTAGTGCCTTCGGGAAATTTAACCACAATTGTAAATGAGCCGGAAGATGCACTACCAACAGGCAGAGACGTTAAACTATAATTGACAATTTGCGAGCCTACAGCTCCAGTTATTGATACTACTGGAGTTACACCATTTACAAGTGCTGGTGTAGGAACAGAGACAACAACCAAATTCGCAGGAATTAAATCCTGAATAGTTACAGATGTTGCCCCAGCAGGAGCTGAGAATAAAATTGTATAACTAAAACTTACCCCACTGGCAATGGAGTTATTACTTACAACCTTTTTTAGTGAATATCCGCTTCCATTCCACTCAGCCTCATTAGTGCTTTGCTGTGAAAAAGATGTAGTTGATAGTAGTAGAGAGAACAAAAAAAGAATAAACACTTTATGCTTTTTTTGAAATAGAGAAACAAGAAATTGACTTCCATTCGTAAATAACCCAATCGGAGAAATTGGAATTTTAAACGATGAAAAATGAAATAGAGAGGTAGACATTTTCATCTTTAAAAACTTTTAGTGTTAAAATACTTTAAATCGATTTTAATATTTACCGATTTTGTTGCAACACCAAAAAAGACAAAAAAGTTTTTAATATCAGACCATTTTTGTAGCACAATAACATACAAAACTGAATTATAACACATTAAATAACAACACCAGATTGAATCTTCTTCGGAAAACTTCAATTTTTTCAACTTTTATGCAAACCGTTAGCCTCAACCGCATATTTATTTCTTATAAATTTTGAGAATTGGTTAAATTGCAAGTAAAAAAAGCAATGGAATCTCTTGTCGACATCTTCAATTCGAACGAAATAAATACACAAACAACTCTGCTGCGGTTAGCTTTAAGTTTTATTGCAGGAGCAATTATTGGGTTTGAACGGGAAGCACACAGGCAACCTGCTGGTTTGAAAACCCACATGCTAATATGTATTGGGTCGACACTAATCATGCTTCTTTCCATATACATACCACAAACTTTTAACATGATGCAAAATGGCGACCCCGGCCGTATTGCAGCACAAGTTGTTACGGGTGTTGGGTTTATTGGTGCCGGGGCTATTCTCCGAATGGGAATTAATGTGAGGGGGCTAACTACCGCAGCTTCTATTTGGGCTATTGCAGCAGTGGGACTTGCTATTGGTGCCGGAATGTATTTGCAAGCTTTTATTTCTATAGGGTTAATGTTAATTGTATTGGTGGTTGTAGAGCAACTCGAAATTTATTTCTTCACGCCAATAAGCATTAAGTTGCTAACCATAAAATCGCCAAATCAGGATAGCGACCACACAACAAGATCAGTCTTACACCAGAACCATTTTAGGGTTATCGACATGAATTCAGCCTATAACAAATCTGTTGGTTACACATTTACGTACAAGATTGGAGCACCGAGCAATGAGAACTGGATAAAACTAACCGGCGAACTTAGAAAAGCCGATTTGGAACTGACAGATATCGAATTTAACGACCCTCAACTTTAAAGCGTTTTCCGAACGTTGCTCAATAAGTTTGAACAGGCATCTTCGAGCAGATCTATCACAAGTTCAAAACCTTTGTCTCCACCATAATACGGATCGGGGACAACCGAATAGTTGAACTTTACCGAAAAATCGGTCATCTTGTGGATTTTCTGCAAATCGGATTCCGACCTTGCCATTCGTTTTAAATCGGCAATATTTTCATCGTCCATACCAATAATTAAATCGAACTTGTCGAAATCGATTGTCGGATTGAACTTCCGTGAGATACTTTCGAGACTGTACCCCCGTTTTGAGGCATGTGACCTCATCCGCGAATCGGCCTTATCGCCCGAGTGAACGCCCAAGATTCCGGCAGAATCTACTTCTATTTCATTTCCAAGGCCTTCGCGGTCGACCATCGACTTAAAAATAGCTTCGGCACTTGGCGACCGACAGATATTTCCCAAACAAACAAAAAGTAAGCTCTTTTTCATTTACTATAAATTTTTGATCAAAATTACTACTCTCGTGCAACAATGCAAACTTCATTTCAAA
>CAZRXT010000226.1:0-4459 GCA_964604035.1 uncultured Prolixibacteraceae bacterium
GTGCCGATCAATTAAACAAGAAAGGTCATAGCGTAGTTGTTTTTGAAAAACACGACGCAATTGGAGGCTTGCTTCGTTACGGAATTCCTGATTTCAAACTCAACAAATCTGTTATCGACCGTCGTTTAAACATCCTTTCGGCTGAAGGTATTGTATTTAAACCAAATTCAGAAATCGGGAAAAACGTTACAATAAAGGAGATCAACAAAGAGTTTGATGCCATTTGTTTAACTGTAGGTTCGGGCGAACCACGCGATTTGAAGGTTGAAGGAAGAGAACTTAAAGGCATCCATTTCGCGCTCGAATTTCTTCACCAACAAAATGCTCTCGTTTCGCAAAAAGAAGTTCCTGGCAGTGAACTAATTTCAGCAAAAGGTAAAAAGGTTTTAGTAATTGGCGGCGGCGACACCGGTTCCGACTGTGTGGGTACTTCAATACGCCAGGGAGCAACTAGTGTTATTCAAATTGAACTGTTGCCTCAACCTCCTGAAAATAAAAACCCTGATACTCCTTGGCCAATGTACCCTAACGTGTTGAAAACTTCAAGTTCGCACAAAGAGGGTTGCGAAAGACGTTGGAGCCTTAATACCAAACAGATACTTGGTAAAAAAGATGCCGTTACCGGGGTTGTTGTTGAGGAAGTTGAATGGACTAAAGATGAAAAAGGTTCTTGGATAATGAACCCTACTGGTAAAACAGAAACAATAAAGGCCGATTTGGTTTTGTTGGCACTTGGTTTCATACATCCTGTTCACGAAGGTTTACTTGATGAGCTTGGTTTAAGTTACGACAAACGTGGTAATGTTGAAGTTAATGCTCAAATGCAAACAAGTAAATCTAAGATTTTTGCTGCCGGTGATACCATTACCGGAGCAAGTCTTATTGTCAGGGCTATCGATTCGGGCAGAAAAGTTGCTGAAAAGATTGATCGCTTTTTGAAATAATTTTGAACAAGGATGATTTAATCAACGTATTTAAAACTAGACTTATATGTGTGGAATAGTCGGAATTTTTGATATAAAACAAGAGCCTCAGGCATTGCGCCCTCAGGCACTAAAAATGGCTAAACGAATTCGGCATCGTGGACCAGACTGGTCTGGGATTTATTGTGGCGATAAAGCCATTTTAGTACACGAACGTTTATCTATTGTTGACCCAAGTTCAGGGAAACAACCATTGTACAGTAAAGATGGAAAGTTAGTGCTTGCTGTTAATGGCGAAATATATAACCATCAGGATTACAGGGTAAAATATGCCGATGAGTATGAATTTCTTACTCAATCGGACTGTGAGGTTATTTTGGCTTTGTACCGCGATAAAGGTGTCGATTTCCTCGAAGATCTGAATGGAATCTTTGCATTTGCGCTATACGACATTGAAAATGACACTTATTTGATTGCCCGCGACCATATCGGAATTATTCCTTTATATGTTGGATGGGATTCAATGGGAACATTTTATGTTGCTTCTGAATTGAAAGCCCTTGAAGGGTATTGCGTTAAGATAGAAGAATTCCTGCCTGGGCATTATTTGTCGAGTAAAGATGGCAAAATGACCCGTTGGTACAAAAGAGACTGGATGGAATTTGATGCCGTGAAGGATAACCAAGCAAGCATCGATGAGCTGAGAGATGCACTTGAAGCTGCTGTACATCGCCAGTTGATGTCTGATGTTCCTTACGGGGTACTTCTTTCTGGAGGGTTAGATTCTTCGATCATTTCGGCTGTAGCAAAAAAATATGCAGCCAAACGTGTTGAGAGTGGAAATACACAAGAAGCATGGTGGCCACAGTTGCATTCTTTTGCCGTTGGCTTGGTTGGATCTCCCGACCTTGCTGCTGCCCGGAAAGTAGCAGACCATATTGGAACTGTTCATCACGAAATACACTTCACCGTTCAGGAAGGCCTCGATGCTATCCGCGATGTAATATATCACCTCGAAACATACGATGTAACTACTGTACGTGCCTCAACGCCAATGTATTTACTTGCAAGGGTAATTAAATCGATGGGCGTTAAAATGGTGCTTTCGGGCGAAGGCGCTGACGAGATTTTTGGAGGTTACCTCTATTTTCACAAAGCACCAAATGCAGAAGAGTTTCACAAAGAAACGGTTCGCAAAATCGATAAACTTCATTTGTACGACTGTCTTCGTGCCAATAAATCGCTGGCAGCCTGGGGAATTGAAGGCCGTGTTCCATTCTTAGATAAAGAATTTATGGACATAGCCATGCGTATAAACCCCGAAGCCAAGATGGCCAAGGATGGTAAAATGGAAAAGTGGATCTTAAGAAAAGCTTTTGAGGAATATTTGCCCGAAAGCGTTGTGTGGCGTCAAAAAGAGCAGTTTTCGGATGGTGTTGGCTACAACTGGATTGACACTTTGCGCGAATTAACTACGAATTCTGTTTCTGATAAAGAAATGGCTGATGTTGCTGATAGATACGAAATTAATCCTCCGATGAACAAAGAGGAATATTTCTACCGGACAATCTTCAGCGAGTTATTCCCTTCAAAATCAGCTGCGGCTTGTGTTCCTTCGGTTCCTTCGGTAGCTTGTAGTACTCCAATTGCTTTGGAATGGGATGCTGCTTTTAAAAATATGAATGATCCTTCGGGGCGCTCCATAAAAAGTGTTCACGAACAGGGTTACAAATAATATTCTATTAGCAATTTTAAATGAACTGCCGTACTTTCTATCTTTGCCAGAAGAAGTACGGCAGCATTTTTTTACAATATCTTGTTAATTTAAAGTTATTCCGAATCTTCTGTTTCAAATTCGGCCTCATCGTCATAGATCTTAATGGGTTGACCAAATAAAGAAACAACTTTGCCGGTAAAGAGGCCTGCGATAATCGCGATAACTATGGTCGCTAAAATGCCTTTCAACTGTGCGCCAGCGTCAATTCCATCAACTACAACAAGTGCAGCTAAACCTCCAAATAAACCTGGAATTCCATGAAGATTGGTAACACCGCAGGTATCTACAATTTTCTGTACTTTCTGTTGTTTTTCCTGTAAAATGGCAAAGCCAATGGTTGAAATTGTTCCAGCAATTATTCCAATTATCATTGCTTCAAAATGATTTGCATAATCGCAGGTCGATCCTATTGCCACACCACCAGCAAGAGCTGCATTGGCAATATCGGCAGGACTAATCTTGCCCCTAATCTTCACCGATGCGATGTATGTTGCTAGTGTTGAACCACAGAGAGCAAGAAAAACATTCACTACCGTTGCCGGGATAGCTTCATTTGGAACCAGCGCGGCGCAGAAACTTGGCCAGAAAACCCACAGTACCATACTTCCCAACAACGAAAATCGGTCGCTTGTTGCATCGGCCTGAACAGGAATTTCCCGCTGTTTCTTTGTCGAAAGAAAAATGGCAGCCGAAATCCCAAATATTGCGCCAAAAGCATGAATCACAATCGATCCTCCGGTATCGGCAACATGTCCTATGAAATTGAAATAATCATCGGTCACAACAAGTTCGTTTAGCATGTAAAACGGGATAAACAGAAGGCCAAGCAATAAATATTGATGCATTTTTATTCTTCCCAGAACAGCACCTGTTGCAATCAGTAAGCTGGCAGCGCCAAATTCTGCCAGAATAAATTGTTCAATTTCACCTTTTTCCTCAAAAATACCCAGCCCTTTAATTGCTAAATATGAAGGTAAAGAAATACTTACAAGAAGAAACGTCGCTGTTAATGCCGAGCGTCCATATTTCTTAACAAAAACCATTAAGAAGCCGAAACCAATCAGCAACATTGCCATGATATGAATGGCACGACCATATTGTTCAATCTCTAGTATCGAAGAAATTTCTTGATTTTCAACTCCCTGTGCGAATGCAGTTGCTACCGACCCAAGAAGAAATAGAGTTAATGCTGCAATTTTAGAAATACTTTTAGCCATAAAGTTTTACAATTTATTTTAGAAGTCGCCAAAAGTAATGATTTGAATATGTGTTATATTTTTTTTAAAACTTTTGCGTGAAACACTGATATTATTAAACCATTTTGACACTTAATTTCATTAATGAATAACTTTTGTCTCTGTTTTGATGTTTATTTTGAGCCTTTCATTCAAAATATCTGTTTCCATTCGAAAAGGCGCTATATCTTTGCAGTAAATCGGCTAGATTGAATTAGAAGAGAGGGGAAATATCGCTTTATTCTATTTGCTTAAAATCAATATATTATATTGATTCAGTTAGTCAAAAACAGAAAAAGACAAAAGCTCTAAAGACAAAATTTTGCACCGAAATAATATGGGAGTAAATGCAAAATGGAAGTTTAATGGCATTATAGGCATCAATAATCAATATCTAAAAAATCCCTTCAAATCATTTAACGATTATTTCAGATTCAGGAATGGATATGATGCTTGAATAAAAGAGCACAAAAGCGATTGATTGATACAAATACATATATAGTATGAGTGAAAATATTGGACAT
>CAZRXT010000227.1:0-3069 GCA_964604035.1 uncultured Prolixibacteraceae bacterium
GGGTTCCATTCGGTCCAGCCTTTTGTCCAATCTATTGATCCAAAAGCACCAACGTAGGTGACATGGTCAAAGAATTTGTTATCGATGGTTTGGGCTTTTACGCCAACCATAAGGGATAACATTAAAATAAATGGGAGTAAAAATCTTTTCATAACTATACTTTTAAGTAATGTGAATTCAATTTAAAATGTGTTTGTATGTATTCGTTTATAATTTTATTGTGATACCCAAGGTTGCCAGTCTGTTTGGTGTGTATTTCTGTGTTGGCACTTGTATGTTTTCCGATGGTCCGAAGTACTGAACAAACTGTACCGGCTCGTTTAAAATGTCTTTCAGCCCAAGTTTCAACGTAGTGCGTTTCCCAACTTGCTTTTGAATGTTCAAGTCGAGCGAATTCCGTGGAAGTTCCCATGTGTGTGGGTTGAGCGGAGTTCCGGAATAGGCAATGCGTTTCCCGATGCGGTTGTACGAAACATTGATCGATAATCCGTTGTCGGGGTTCTGGTAGTTCAATCCTAAGTTTGCAATGTATGGCGACTGCCCTTGCATAATGCGGTGGTTTTCGCGTGCAAAAGCTTGTTCGGTTGTAATCTCGCTTTTAATGAGTGAGGCGTTGAATATGATTGTCAAATCTTTCAAATAGTGCAGCAGTCCGTCGGCATCTTCAAGCTCAACGAGTTGTTTTCTTACATCTAATTCAATCCCCATGCTATATGCTTTTTCGGTGTTATAAGGTTTGTAGTCATAACCAGTTCCGGCCGGGATAAGGAATACTTCTATCGGATTTTGAAAATCTTTGTAGAAAGCGGCCACCGAAACAATTTCGCCCGGTGTTGGGTACCATTCATATCTTAAATCGAAGTTGTTGATGTAAGCATTTTGGAGCGAATCGTTTCCATGAATGAGGATAAAAAGGTCGAAGTCCTGGTAATCGAAGTTCGACATCTCGCGAAACTCAGGCCGGTTAACCGTTTTGCCATACGAAACGCGCAAAAGGTTCTTTGGGTTGATGTTGTAGGTCAGGTTTGCCGATGGGAAGAGGTTTATTGTGTCGCGGGTAATGTCGTATAGTTCAGGAGTTGGTGTTGGGTCGTAGAAATCGGTTATCAATCTGCTGAACTTTTCTACACGCACACCACCGTAAAGCGATAGTTTTTCGGTTATCGGCACAAGCATAGCCAGATAGCCCGATGCTACCACATCTTGCGCGTTGTAATTGTCTTTTGCGCGGGTGTTGTCGCGGTACGATAACCCATGTTGAGAGTATGGCTTAACCGAGTCGAAGTAAAAGTTGTTGGTGTTCATTATCTCATTGATAGGACTATAAAAATTTATCGATGGATTTTTAACAGCCACAACGCCAAGCAGTCTTGAGTTGAATTCGCGGTCTTTCTGTTCGTATACGAAGCCCGCTTTTACAAGCCAGTCAGTTTCCGAATTGAAAGGTTTGATTTTCTGTTCGTAATCGATCTTTGCATTGTATATTTTTTCAGTCATGTCGAGCCATAACCTGCCTGCGAGGTACGCATTTGGAACGTTTTGAATCCGCATATAATATTGATTGCTCTTGTCGGCATTTTCGTCGAACACGAACGTGATTCTGCGGTTGTCGGGTTGACTGTTCTTTGTCAATCCGTAGCCCAGCATCCATTTTAGTTTAGATCGTTCGTTGTTGAATTTTTGTTCGCCAGCCAGTTGTCCCGAGTAGACTAAGCGGCTTACAAACTTCAGGTCGTAAAGGCGCAACGTCTCAACATTGTAATAGTTTACACCATCGCGAATGTTTGTCGATGTGGTTCCCATTTGGTTGAGGTAGTTTCTGAATTCAAGCTTTTGATTCTTTCCGTATAAGATATTCCAGTTGTGTATAAGCCCAACTTTGGCATTCTGTTTCGAGATTACATCGGTAAAGTCGAAGTTCTTCATCACTTCGCCTGTAAGTTGGTTGTAGTCTTGGTATTCAAGTCTTTTTCGGGTTTGATATTCGTTGCTCAATCCATAATTCACCGAGGTAATATTCCCGAAAGTTGCTTTTCCAACCAAAAAACGTTGCTGCGAGGTTATCGAGAAGCTTTGGTCGAGAAGTGGGGTTTTGGTTGAGGTTTGCCAGTTATTGCTGAATAGTTTTGATATGTTGGTAATCTCTTTTGTCTTTGTAATGTAATCGTCGGTATTCTCCCAGGTGTAAAGGTTCGAGAATTCGTTGGAAGTAGGTACGCCCGAAGGTAGAGCCCTTGTGCCATCGTCCCATCCAAGCCAATCGGTTTTTCCGCCTTTGTACGTGGTGAAGTTTTTGTTGAACGATGCGTTTTGCGAATATCCGGCGGTGTACGAAACAACAATGCTGCTTTCGTCGGCCACATCTTTTGTCTCGATATTGATTGCTGCACCGGCAAAATCGGCAGGCAGTTCGGGTGCAGGACTTTTATATATCAGGATGTTATTGATCAGTCCGCTTGGAATTGCATCGAACGAGAACGCCCGTTTGTCGGCTTCGAAACTTGGAGCTGTGGCATTGTTGAGCATTATCGAATTGTAGCGCTCCGTCAAACCACGAACAACCACAAACTTTCCGTTTGTAACGGTAATTCCCGGCACACGGCGAATAACTTCGGCCGCATCTTTATCTTGCGATTTCGCAATCTGTTGTGAACTTATCCCACTCACAATAAGCCTTTCGGCCTTTAACGATGTGAGCATTGAAATCTCGGTATCGGTGCGGCGGTGAGCCACAACTTTCACCTCGTTAATGTCGAGGGTTGCCGGTTCGAGTGCGATGTTCAGGGTTGCTTCATTGTTCTCCTTTACCGCAACCTTAATAATTTGAGGGTTGTAGGAAATGAACGAAACAACGAGGTTGTAGTTCCCCGGGGCGATGTTTGAAAAAGCAAATTCGCCCGAGAAATCGGTTATTGTTCCTTGCGTTGTTCCCTGAATGAGAATTGTTGCTCCTACTAAAGTTTCCTGCGTTTTTGCATCGGTAACAGTACCTTTTACAATAGCTTTTTGTGCAAAAATTGAAAGGTTGAGTAAGAGTAGGGTAATAAAAGTTAAGATTGATAATTTCAT